>DASRUS010000190.1:0-5135 GCA_035687825.1 Myxococcota bacterium
CCGCGGCGAAGCTGGGCGCGGGGGGCGCACAGGGCGCCAGGTCCGGGCACAGCCGCAGCCGCGCCGCGCCCCAGCCGTAGCGCGAACGGATCCACCAATCGCTCATCGGCCCGCCACGAGGGGCGCGATGGTCGCGCGGCGGCGCCCGGGCCAGAGCTCCTCCACGAGGCTCGCCGCGGCGAGGAGATCCTGCGTGCGCGAGTCCCCGTGCGGAGCGAGCAGCGGCCGCGGCTCGTCCGCGCCGCGCAGGAGCACGAGGCGCGCGCGCAGCGCGTCCGCAGCGAACCGTGGGGAGGCGTCGGTCGTCGCCCCGCCCCGCGCCGCGGGGCCCGCGAGCTCGAAGGGCGCTCCGCCCGCCACCGGCGGATGCACGCGCAGCTGCCAGCGCTGCTGGGGCGCTGCCGGGAGATCGCGCGCCTCGTCCGTCCGGATGCGCGGCACCAGGATCTCGCCGAGATCCACCGTGATTCCGCCGGGCTCCACACCGATCTGCGTCAGCGCGAGGAGCAGCAGGAACGCGAGGTCCACGAACGAGAAGAGCCAGGCCGGGGTGTGGTCCGGGGCGGACATGGAGCCTCGTAGCGGGTGGACTTCCCCACGAGAGAGTGAGACTCCTCACAATTCCGCCGGGGGGGATCCGCGATACCGAGGCGCGCAAGCGACGCGCAGGATGCGTGCTCGGCTCCCGCGAGCGCACGGACGGAGGCAACTCGATGTCGCGACCCCCCGCTCTCGTGGCGTGGATCCTGCTCGGCTGGCTCGGCGGCGCGGGTCCTGCGAGCGCCGCCGATCTGTATCTCGCCGGGAACCTGCTGATCTCCTCGGGAAGCGCGGAGGCGAGCGGGAGCACCGACTTCTTCGAGGTGAGCGGCGAGGACGGCGACTCGTCGCCCGCGCTCGGCGGAGCCTTCGGGCTCTCCTTCGCCATGGACGAGGCGGCCCCGGAGATCTGGGGCGTGGAGATGCCGGGCTGGACCGTGCGCACCGAGCTCGAAGCGCTCGGCGGGCGCGACTGGGAGCTCCGCACCGACGGCGGCGACGGCTTCTTCTCGGACGTGGACTCCTGGTCCATGCTCACCAACGTCTGGCTCGAGGTTCCCGCCCACCCGATGATCGCCTGGGCCTTCGGGCGCATCCCGACGCTCGAGTTCCTGAACGTGTGGGCGGGCGGCGGGATGGGCCTCGCCATGCTGGACGTGGTCACGACCGACAACGTCTCGCGCGGCGAGGACGACGGCATCAACTTCGCCTGGCAGCTCGGCGCGGGGCTCGGCTACGAGTTCACCGACTGGGCGACCTTCTCCGTCGGCTATCGCTACCTCGACCTGGGCGAAGCCGAGACGGAGCTGAAGCTCGGCCCCGGCGCGAGCCTCGGCACCCACACGCTCGACCTCGGCGCCCACGAGCTCGTCTCCGGGCTGCGCATCGAGTTCTACTCGAGCCCGCTCGCCGAGCTGATCCCCGAACGCTGGTCGCTGCCGCGCTTCGGCCGGGAGCGCTGAGGACGCGTCCGGCGCGCGAGGGGCGCGGCTCCCACCGTCGCAATCGGGTACGCTCCGCCGCGTGATGCGCTTCCCCGTGGTGTGGGCTCTCGCCGCCGCGGTGGGATCGCTCCCCCATGCCGGCTCCGCAGTCCCCGGCGGAGCGCGACCGCCCGAGCGACCCGCGACGATCGTCGCCCTCGACGCCTCCGAGCTCGCGGGCGGCGGCGGCGTGCGCCTGCGCGTGCGCGCCCAGGGTCGGTTGCCGGATCCGCGCGTGCTGGCGCTCGAAGCTCCCGCGCGCCTGGTCCTCGACTTCGACGGCGCCGGGAGCCGGCTGCCCGCCTTTGTCGAGATGGGCTTCGCCGAGCTCGGGGGCGTGCGTGTGGGCGAGCACGCCGGCTTCGCACGCCTGGTCCTCGACGCCGGTGCGGATCCGCTCGCCTTCGCGGCGCACCGGATCGAGCCGGAGAGCGACGGATTCTCGATCTTCCTCACAGCGTCGCTTCCGCCCAGCGAAGCGACGCCGTCCGCCGCGGATGCGCGCCCGGGCGCACCCGACGCGCTGCCCGAGGTGAGCGCGGCTCCGCCTGCGCAGCCGATCCCGGCACCGCCGGTTCCCCCGCCGCCCCTTCGCGCGCTGCCCGCTCCCGAGTCGGCCGGCCCGATGGAGCCGAGCGCCGCCCCCGCCCGGGTCTACGGCCTCGAGCTCGAGGCCCTGGCGGGACGCGACCGCCTCCTCGTCTTCGCGACGGGAGCGTTCGACCCCGAGCTCGTGGAGCTCGACGCGACCCACCTGCTGCTGCGCATTCCGGGCGCGCTGCTCGATCCCTCGACGCCAGCCCGGCTCGCGCCAAAGGTTGGCCGCGCGGTGGAGCGCGTCACCGTCGAGGGCGATCCGGCGGCCCGCGAGGTGCGCGTCGCGATCGAGCGGATCCCCGGCGCAGCGGCCCACCTTTCGCGCCAGGGATCGATCGTCGCGGTGGAGCTCGAGAGCGCCGCCGCGGCCGAGACGGGCGTCACGCTCCAGTTCCGCGACGCCGAGCTCGCCGAGGTGGTGCGCGCGGTCGCCCGGGAGACGGGCCAGGCGTTCATCTTCGACGAGAGGCTCCAGGGCCGCATCACGATCGCCATCGCGGACCGGCTCGATCGCGCCGAGGCGCTCGACGTCCTCGACGCCGCGCTCCTCATCAAGGGCTTCGCGGCGCTGCCCACGCCGGGGGGGCCGCGTCGCATCCTGCCCGTGGAGTCCATCGGCGAGGGCGCGCCCTGGATCCCGCTCGAGCTCGCGGCGGAGCGCGAGGCCGCCGTGGCGACCCACGTTCGCCTCGAGTGGGCGGACGTGGACGAGGTGCTGCAGACGCTGCGCCCGCTGCTCTCGGGCGCGGGGGTCGCCCTCGCGCACCGCGCGACGCGCAGCCTGGTGCTCGCCGGGAGCGAGAAGTCGCTGCGCCGCTGGATCGCCATCGCCCAGGCCCTCGACGAGTCCGCGCCGGAGGAGGTGATCGTGCGCCGGCTCCGTCATCGCGCCGCGCCCGAGGTGGCGGCGACGCTCGAGTCGCTCCTCGAAGCGGAGCCGGCGGGCCTGGCTGCGGTCGAGGTCTGGCCCGATGAGCGCACGAACGCGCTCATCGTGCGCAGCCCGAGCGAGCGGCTCGGCGAGCTCCGCGAGTGGCTCGAACGGCTCGATCAGCCCCCGCCCGAGGGAGGCATCGTGCGGGTCATCCGCCTCGAGCACGCGGATCCCGAGGAGCTGGCGGAGCACCTGCGCGAGCTCTCGTCGGCGACGCAGGAGGATCCCGACGCCGCGCCGACGCGCGCGCTGCGCGGCCGCGCGCTCTCGCTGGCGGTGCATCGCCCCACGCACTCCCTCGTGCTGGTCGCGGAGCCGGACACGCTGCGCATCGTGGACGAGCTCGTGGCCGCGCTCGACCGCCCGGCGCCGCTGGTGGCGGTGGAGGCGTTGGTCCTCGAGGTCACGACGAGCGGATCGCTCAGCCTCGGCTTCGACGCGTTCCTGCCCCTCACCGATCCGAAGGCGCCGGACGACCTCGTGGCGAGCGTGCTCTCGAACCCGAGCGGGGGAGGCCTGCTCCAGCCGAACCCGGACCAGCCCGTGGACTTCGCGGCGCGCTTCACGCGCGCGCCGCTGGTCGTGCCGATCGTGGACGCCGCGGGCAACGCGACAACGATCCTCGTCCCGCGGGAGTCGTTCGTGATCACCGCGGACGACCGCGAGATCCACACGCGGCTCCTCATGCGTCCGCACCTCGTGGCGACGAACGGGGAGGAGCAGGAGGTGTTCGTCGGCAACAACGTCCCGATCCTCACCGCGACGACGTCTTCCGCCGCGGGGGACGCCGCGGCGGGAGCGAACGCCGGCGCGCTGGTCGACCCGCTCCAGGTTCGCACCGACATCGAGCGCCAGGACGTGGGCCTGCGCCTGCGCGTGCGCCCCACCGTGGGCGAGGCCGGCGGCGTGCGCCTCGCCCTCGAGCTCGACGTGAGCGACGTCGCGCCGAGCGCGGCGGGCGACGTGGAGGAGGTGGGCGTCACGATCTCGCAACGCAAGCTCTCCGCCACCGTGCACCTCGCGGACGGCGAGTTCGCGGTGGTGGGGATGGGTCCGCGCCAGGCGAGGCGCCGGGTGGAGCGCGGCACGCCCTTCCTCTCGAGCATCCCGCTCCTCGGCTGGCTCTTCCGCACGGAGCGCACGGAGACCACGCGCACGGAGCTCCTGCTCGCGACGCAGGCGTGGGTCCAGCGCAGCCCGGACGAGCGCGTCGCCGAATCCCTCGCGCGCCGCCTCGCCTTCGAGCGCAGCCTCTCGCGCACCGCCGGGCTCGAGGGCGCGGGCGACGCCGGCTGGGCGGTGCTGGTCGCGAGCGCGGGCTCGGAGCGCGAGGCGGAGGAGATCGCGAGCGGCGTCGCGCTGGGCGGCGTCCCTCCCCCGCGCGTCACGCGCTGGGACTTCGAGGGAGCGCCGCGCTTCGATGTCTTCGTGCCGGGCTTCGAGACCCTCGCCCAGGCCGGCGCCGCAGCGAACGAGCTCTCCCGCGCCGGCTACCGCACGCGCGTCGTGGCCCTGCCGGAGGAGGGGATGTAGGGCACACGTCGGGAGGTCGACGCGAGGAGCCGATGCCGAGGGGGGCCGCCGCTCCATGGCTCGCGCGCCAACCGACCGGGTGTCACTTTCGCGGTGCTCGTTACGCCTGCGCCCTGCCGGGGCCCGTGGCGCGCTGCGCTTGACTTCCGCGGCGACCCCCCTCGGCATCGGCTGAGATCCGTTCGACGGACGTCGAGGCCGGGGGCGGGCGAGCCAGGGTTCCGCCTGCGACGCCTTCTCGTGTCGTGTGGACGTGCGGGAGGCCGAGGTCGGCGAGGAAGCGCGGACCCTCGGCGGCGCCCTTCAGCATCGCGACCGTGGAGGCGGTTCCCGCGATGAGGCAGTGGCTCGCCACCACCGAGACGCCCGCGAGGCCCTCCACGGGCCAGCCGGTGCGGGGGTCGAGGATGTGGCCGTAGCGCCTGCCGGCGACGATCATGAAGCGCTCGTAGTCGCCGCTCGTCGCGATGCCGCCGGCGAAGAGCTCGACCCGGGCCAGCACGCCGTCGCGGCGCAGCGGATGGCGGATCCCCACGCGCCAGGGGCTT
>DASRUS010000191.1:0-3686 GCA_035687825.1 Myxococcota bacterium
CGAGATCGACGCGACGCAGGCTCGGCTGCGCTACGGCGGCTTCTTCGAGAAGCCCCCGGGCACCGAGGCGACGGCGACCGGGCGGCTCGTCCCCACCCCGGGCGGCCTCGACGTGCGCGACTGGCACCTGAAGATCCGCAATGTCGAGGCGGAAGTGCAGCTTCGCACCGGTGCGCGCACGCGCCTCGAGCTCGACGCCCGGCCCTTCGACCTCGGCGGCTGGGGGGAGCTCGTGCCCGCGCTCGCGCCCTACGAGCCCGCGGGCGAGCTCGCGCTGGAGCGGATCGCCGTGCAGACGCCGCCGCTCGACCTCGGTGGGCGCGTGCTGCTGCGCGGTCTCCGTCTCCGGCCAGGCTCGGGCGACCGGGCCGCCGAGCCCGTGATCCTCGAGGGCGCCCTGGTCGCGGAGGGCACGCGGCTTTACAGCTCCGGCCTCGTGGCGAAGGCGGGGGGCGAGACCGTGGGACTCGAGGTGGAGATCACGGGCCTCGCGGGCGCGCCGCGCTACCGCGTGCGCGCGAGCACCGCGAACGCCCAGATCGCCGCGCTCCTCCTCTCGCTCACCGGGCAGAAGGGCGCGCTCGAGGGTCCCCTCACCGCGAACGCCGACCTCGCGGGTCCGCTCGGGGGCGAGGAGGATCCGCTGCGCTCGCTCACCGGGCGCGCGCGCATCGACGTGGGAAAGGGGCGCCTCGCCGGCGTCTCGCTCCTGCGCGGCGTGGTGGAGCGCCTCGGCGCGTTCGCGGAGGTCGCGGAGCTCGCGGGCCTCGGTCGCGGCGGCGCCGCGCTCGAGCCCTTCTACCGCGACGAGTTCGAATCGATCACCGGGAGCTTCGACCTCGGCGGCGGTCTCGCCCGCACCGAGGACCTGCGCCTCGTGTACCGCGACTACGCGGTGGACCTGCGCGGCGTCTACGGGCTCCTCGACGAGAGCCTCGACTTCACCGGCAAGCTCACGCTGGGGCGCGCCCTCGACGCGGCGCTCGCGGGCGAGCCGCCCGCGCCCGGCGGCGCGGACGCCGCGCCGGCCGCGCCGAAGGTGATCCCGCTCGCGCGGGTGCGCGGCAGCCTCGATTCCCCTCGCGTGGAGCTCACGCGCGAGGCGGCGCTCGCGCTCGCCGGGGGGCTCACGAGCGGCCCGCGCCGCGAGCGGCTCGAACGCAAGCTCGACGACCGCCTGGGCGAGGGCCGGGGCAAGGAGGTGATCGACGCGCTCGAGGGTCTCCTCGGGGGTCGCGAGCCGTGACCCGGGGCGCGGCCGACGCGCGCCCGTGGTTCACGCTGCGCCTTTCGGCGCGCGGGGTCGAGATCCTGGACCAGCGCCGACTGCCCGGCGAAGAGGTCTATCTGACGCTTTCGAGCGTCGAGGAGGTGGCGGGAGCCATCGAGGATCTGGCCGTGCGCGGTGCACCCGCCATCGGCTGCACGGGCGCGCTCGGCCTCGCCCTGGCCGCGCGCACGAGCCGGGCCCGGGACGTGGCGGAGCTGCGCGCCGAGCTCGCCGCCGCCGCGCAGCGCCTGGCTCGCACGCGGCCCACCGCGGTGAACCTCGACTGGGCCCTCGGCCGGATGCTCGCGGCCGCGACCGCGGCTGCGGCGCGTCCGGATTCGACACCGGAGGGTGTCGCGTCGAGCGTGGTGGAGGCGGCGCTGCGTCTCGTCGAGGAGGACGCCGCCGCCTGCCGCGCGATCGGCGCCGCCGGCGCGCCCCTTCTGCCCGACGGAGCGCGCGTGCTCACGCACTGCAACGCGGGCGCGCTCGCCACCGCGGGGTACGGCACCGCGCTCGGCGTGGTGCGGGCCGCGCTGGAGGCCGGCCGCCGCGTCTCGGTCTTCGCCGGCGAGACGCGGCCGTTCCTCCAGGGGGCGCGCCTCACGGCGTGGGAGCTCGCGCGCGACGGGATCCCCGTCACCGTGATCACCGACGGCATGGCGGGCCACCTCATGCAGCGCGGCGAGGTGGACCTCGTCCTGGTGGGCGCGGACCGCATCGCCGGTAACGGCGACGTGGCGAACAAGATCGGAACCTACCCCCTCGCGGTGCTGGCCGGGTCGCACGGAATCCCCTTCTACGTGGCGGCGCCGCTCTCCACGATCGACCTCGCGACCAAAACCGGGGCCGACATCCCCATCGAGGAGCGCGGCCGTGACGAGGTGGCGCGGGTGGCGGGCCGCGCCGTCGTGCCCGACGGGGTCCCCGTGCGGCACCCCGCCTTCGACGTGACGCCCGCCCGGCTCGTGACGGCCCTCGTCACCGAGCGCGGCGTCGCGCGGCCGCCGTACCCCGCCTCGTTGCGCGCGCTCTTCCGCTGAGCTGCCGGTGCTCCGCGTACGCGCTGCGCGCGGGCGAAGCAGTCGCCCCTCGGGCGCGCGTCCGCGTCAAGTCCGGCCCGGGGAGGGTCGATGCACCCCCCGGAGGTTCCCCCCTTGGCTTCGATTCTTTGTGTCGACGACGACCGGGGTCTGTGTCAGATCCTCGCTCGCGCCCTCATCGCCGAGGGCTTCGAGGTGCGCACCGCGCACGACGGCGAGGAGGCGCTGCTCGCCGCCTTCGAAGAGGCGCCCGACCTCGTGATCCTCGACGTGATGCTCCCGCGCCGCGACGGCTTCGAGGTGCTGGAGCGGCTGCGCGCGCAGCCCGGCCCCCTCGCCGCGCTGCCCGCCATCGTGCTCTCAGGCTGCTCGCGCACGCCCCAGGCCGCCGAGCGCACGAACCGTCTCGGCGTGCGCGAGTGGCTCACCAAGCCCGTGCCCCTCGATCGGCTGGTGGAGATCGTCCGCAAGGCGCTAGGCGTCGCCGCCCCCGTCGCCGCCCGGGCGGGGGGCGCGCGCGAGGCGCGCGTGCTCTCCGGCGCGCTCGACGAGCTCGCCTTCGCCGGGCTGCTCCACCACCTGCACGGGCTGCGCGCCGAGGGCGTCTTCGAGCTGCGCTCGGGCCGCAAGCGCAAGGCCCTCGAGCTGCGCGGCGGTCGTCCGGTGGCGGTGCGCTCGAACCTGGTGCACGAGTGCCTGGGCAACCTGCTGGTCCAGAGCGGACGCATCGACGCCGAGGCGCTCGAGGAGTCGGTGAACCGCATGCGGCGCGGCGAGGGCCTGCAGGGCGAGATCCTGATCGCCATGGAGCTCCTCTCCGAGCAGGAGCTCGCGAGCGCCCTGCGCCGCCAGGCGGAGGAGAAGCTCTTCGAGATCTTCACCTGGGCGAGCGGCGAGTACCGCTTCGCGCAGGGCGCGCGCCTGGCGCGCGCGAACGTGCTGGCCCTGGAGCGCAGCCCCGCGAACGTGATCCTGGCCGGGATCCGGGAGCGGAGCCCCATCGACGCGGTGGACCGCTGGCTCCGGTCCCACGCCGAGCGCGCCGTGGCGCCCGGCGAGAGCCCCTTCTACCGCTTCCAGGAGATCGACCTCGACGAGGCGGGCACGAGCCTGCTGGAAGAGCTGCGCGGCACGCCGCGCGTCCGCGACCTTCTCGCGCGCGACGAGCGCACGCGGCGCACGCTCTACGCGCTCCTCGCGACGGAGATGGTGGAGCTCTGCGACGCCCCCGCGGCGCCGGCGACCCCCGAACCGCGCCCGATCGTCGAGCGCGTCTTTGCGCCGCAGGCGCGCGCCGCGGCCCCCCCGGACGAAGAGGGACTGCGCGGCGAGCTCACCGCGCTCGCCGAACGCCTGCGCGGGCGCGACCACTT
>DASRUS010000192.1:0-3331 GCA_035687825.1 Myxococcota bacterium
ACCCAGCGCTCGTCCGTGAGGTTCGAGATGGTGGGCGCGGTGAGCGCCGGGAGGAGTGCGAGCACCTTCTCCAGGCGGCCCCGGGGCACGTTCATCATGAGCCCCACGCGGCTCGCGGCGTTGATGGCGCCGCGCAGGAGCACCACCAGCCGCTCCATCTTCTGCCGCTTCCAGGGGTCCGCGTAGGCGGCCTTGTTCGCGACGAAGCGCGGCGTGCTCTCGAGGACGATATCGACCACGCGCAGGTCGTTCGCGCGCAGGCTCGCGCCGGTCTCGGAGACGTCGACGATCGCGTCGGCCAGCACCGGCGGCTTCACCTCCGTCGCGCCCCACGAGAACTCGACCTCGGCGCGCACGCCGTGCTCCTTGAGGTAGCGATGCGCGAGCCCCACCGCCTCGGTGGCGATGCGCTTGCCCTCGAGCTCGCGCGCGTGCCGGACGCGCGAGCCCTCCTTCACCGCGAGCACCCAGCGCACCGGGCGGTACTGCGGCCACGGCGCACGCAGGTCGGCCAGCTCCTTCACCTTGGCGCGGTTCTCCAGCACCCAGTCGAGGCCCGTGATGCCGGCGTCCATCACGCCCTGCTCCACGTAACGCGCCATCTCCTGGGCGCGGATCAGGATGCACTCGATCTCGGGGTCGTCGATCTCGGGATAGTAGGAGCGCTCGGGAGCGTTCACGCGATAGCCCGCCCGCGCGAAGAGCTCGAGCGTGGTCTCCTGGAGGCTGCCCTTGGGAAGCCCGAGGCGCAGGATCCTCGCGGCGCTCACCGCCCGTACACCTGCTCGGGATCGAAGATCTTCACGCCCACGTCCAGCCAGCGGCGTTCGCCCCCCGCAGCCTCGAGCTTGCGGAAGAAGCAGCTCCGCTTGCCCGTGTGACACGCCGCGCCTCCGCGCTGCTCCACCTGGAGGAGGATCGCGTCGCCGTCGCAGTCCACGAAGAGGCCCTTCAGTTCCTGGACGTTCCCGCTCGACTCCCCCTTGTGCCACAGGCCCCGCGTGCGGCTCCAGTAGTGCACCTGCCCGGTCTCGAGGGTGCGCTGCAGCGACTCCTCGTTCATGTGGGCGACCATCAGGATCTCGCCGGTCCCGGCGTCCTGGGCGATGGCGACGACCAGGCCGCCGCCCTTCCCGAAGTCCACGTCGCGGAGGGGGTCCATGAAGGACCCGTACGCTACCGGGCGGCCAGAGTGCGCGCCAGCCGCTCGCGCAGGCCCGCGAGCTCCTCGAAGGCGGGTCCCGGCGCGAGGAGCGGGTCGCGCCCCTTCTCGGGATCGCGTTGCACGAGCACGCCCCGCCGCACCAGCAGGTCGATCACGTTGGCGAAGGTGACGGGGTTCGACGCCTCGGGCCGCTCCACCTCGCCGAGCAGCGCGGCGCGATCGAACTGCTTCCCCACGGCCTCGAGCATCTTGCGCGTGGGCGTCGGCGTCTCGAGCGACCCGAGCGCGCAGGCTGCGGCGTAGTAGGCCTCGAGCAGCGAGCGGGTCTGCTCCGCGAGGAAGCGCAGATAGCCCCGCCCCTTCTCGGTGGCGCGCAGGCGGTGCGGCTCGCGTTCGAGCGCCCCTTGGCGCTCGAAGTGATCCAGGAAGGCGTCCACCTGCGGCCCGAGCACGAGCGTCTTGGGCGTGAAGAACTCGCGGTAGAAGAGGTCGATCCAGTGGGCGAGGTCGGCGCGCAGCTCCTCGGGGCTCGCGCCCGCGAGGCAGCGCCGCGCCAAAAAACTGGGCGCCACCAGGAAGGGGAGGATCACGTTGCGGTACACGTCGAGCGCCCGGCGGTGCGACTCCTCGTAGTAGAGGATCTCGCCGCGCGGGTCGGGAGCGGCCTGCACCAGGTCGGCGCGCCGCAGGAACGCGATGGAGTCGTCGAACTCCGGCGCGTCCTGCTCCAGGGCCGGCGTGATGCGCACGCCCTGCAGGCGCAGGAGGTCGACCACCTGCTGCATCCGCTCGGTGAGCTCGAAGCGCCGGAGACCCCGGCGTCGCTCACCGAGCAGCGCCACCGCGGCCACCGAGGTCGCGTTCGCCACCATCGCCCAGTTGATGCGCTCGCAGATCTCGCTGCCGAGCTGCTCGACGAAGAGCCGCTTCGCCGCGGCGGCCTCGGGGGTCGCCTCCTTCGCGAAGAGCTCGCGCCGGTCGCCGAGCGCGCTCACGAGCGAGATCGGCTCGGCGAAATTGACGTACACGCTGCCGAAGCGCCGCCGCAGCACCTTCCGCGCGCGCACCAGGCCGAGCATGCTCTCGCGCTGCTTCCGGCCGCCCTCGAGCTCGTTCACCATGGCGCCCTCCTCCACCAGGCGCTCGTAGGTGATGGCGATGGGCACGAAGAAGAGGTCGCGGCGGGCGCCGGCCAGGAAGGCGTCCACGTCCCAGGCGAGCATGCCGAGGCGCGGCGCCAGCGTCTTGCCCGTGCGCGAGCGGCCGCCCTCGATGAAGAACTCCTGCGTGAAGCCCTCGCGCACCAGGTACTCGACGTAGCGCCGGAACACCTCCTTGTAGAGGGGATCCTCGAAGGAGCGGCGCAGGAAGAAGGCGCCGGCGCGCCGGAAGATGAAGCCGAAGGGGCCGAAGCCCATGTTCTCCCGCGCCGCGATGTGCGGGGGAACCAGGTGGTTGCGGTAAAAGAGCCAGGAGAGCACCAGGAAGTCGAAGTACGAGCGGTGGCTCGGCACGAGCACGAGGGGGTGGCGCTTGGCGTGGTCTGCCACCTTGTCGAGCCCGAGGATCTCGATGGAGCGGAAGAGCCGCCGGAAGATCACCGTCACCACCACGCTCAGGATCGCGAGGAAGGTGGAGTTCATGTTGGCGGCGATCTCGCGGAAGCTGCCCTCCGCCTCGGCGCGCACCGCCTCCACGGAGCTCCCGCGCTCGCGCGCGAGCTCGGAGATCCGCTCGGCGAGGCGGGCGTCGCCCAGCACCTCCTCCTGCACCTTGTGCCGGGGTCGCAGCGTCGGGCCCTCGACCACCTTCTCCTCGCGGTACAGGAAGAGCAGCAGCGTGCGCCGCACCATGCGCACGATGGCCGCCTGACCCTGCGGGCGCCGCTCGGCGACGAAGGCCGCGAGGTCGATGGGGTCGCCCACCTTGACCCAGAGGTCGCGGAAGTTGAGCAGGAACGAGGTGACCTTC
The DNA here is from genome assembly GCA_035687825.1 of Myxococcota bacterium. GTDB lineage: Bacteria > Myxococcota_A > UBA9160 > UBA9160 > DASRUS01 > DASRUS01. The sequence goes on from DASRUS010000192.1 coordinate 3,137, forward strand.
GCGACGTCCGACGGGCGCGTGGGCGCCCCGTAGGCGAGGTTCAGGAAGCGCTGTGCGGTGCGCGGACCCTTGCGCCAGAAGATCACGAGCGGGACGAGGAACACGGGGCGCTCCCCGTCCCACACCTCCTGCACGACCTCTTCGAGGAGGTCGAGCTCGCGCTTGCTCTCCTCCACGAGGTGGCGCCGGCCGCGC
>DASRUS010000193.1:0-2731 GCA_035687825.1 Myxococcota bacterium
GTTCACGATCACGGCGTCGATGCCGCGCGCGTCGGCAACGAGTCGGTCCGCTCCCGCTGGGAGGTCGCACACGCGCCGCAGCCCGCTCGCGCCCACCGTCTCGGGATCGAAGACCACCACGTCCGCGGGCATCCCCACCGCGAGGCGGCCGCGGTCCGTGATCCCGAAGACCTCGCTCGGCCGCGAGGTCAGCATGCGCACCGCCTCCTCCAGCCGGAGCGCCTGCCTCTCGCGCACCCAGTGCCCCAGCAGGTGCGTCGAGAAGCACGCGTCGCAGAGCTGGCTCGCGTGGGCGCCCGCGTCCGAGAGACCCAGGACCGTGTAGGGGCTCTGGAGCAGCTCCTCCACCTCGTCCTCGTCGGTGTTCACGACCGCCATGCGGAAGCGCGCCTCGAGCTTCGAGGCGAGGGCCAGGTCGAGGGCGAGGTCCGAGGGTGCCATGCCGCGCTCGCGGGCGAGCTCGGCGACGTTGCGCTCCTCGAGCGAGGGGTCCGTGGGAGACCACGCGATCACCGTGCGATCCCACGAGGCGCCCAGCGCCCCGGTCTCGCCCGCCGCGGTCTTCTCCGCGAAGGCGCGCCGGAACTCGGGGTCGCGGTAGATGCGCTGCTTGCCCTCGAAGTCGGCCGCCGAGACCGGCCGGAACAGCGACATGCTCTCGAAGACGAAGGGCTCCTTGAACTGGAACTCGAAGTTGAGCGGGCGGCACGAGACCTGGGGATACACCGGAACGCCCGAGTCCAGCAGCTTGGCGGAGCGCGCGAGGAGGCCGCGGTGCGAGCCGGGCCCCCCCATGCCGGCCAGGAGCGCCGTCCACGTGACGGGGCGCCGCGTCTCGCGGGCGATCGCCTCGAACTCGTCGAACCAGAACCCGCGCCCCACGGTCGCCTGGAGGATGCCGCTCCCGAGCTTGCCGAGCGCTCCCGCGAGCGCGCGGATCTCGTCGAGCTCGGCGGCTCGGCTCGGCACGGGCTTGCCGCCGTAGCCCACGTGCGTCGGGGCCTTCGACGTCGCGAAGCCGATCGCGCCGGCGAGCAGCGCCTCCTCCACGATCGCGCGCATGCGCGCGATCTCGTCCGGGGTCGCGGCGCGCTCGGTGGACTCCTCGCCCATCACGTAGAGGCGCAGCGGCGTGTGTCCGACGAACGCGGCCACGTTGATCGCGCTGCCGCGCTCCTCCACCGCGTCGAGGAACTCCGGGAAGCTCTCGAAGGGCCAGTCCTCGCCGAGCCCCGCCTCGAGGGCCGCCGCGCTCATCCCCTCCACCTTCTCGAGCGTGCGCACCACGAGGCCGCGATGCTCGGGGCGCGTCGGCGCCACGCCGAAGCCGCAGTTGCCCATCACGACGCTGGTCACGCCGTGCCAGGGCGAGATCGAGAGCATGCGGTCCCAGAAGATCTGCGCGTCGTAGTGGGTGTGGATGTCCACGAAGCCCGGGGCGACGACCTTGCCTTCGGCGTCGAGCGTCTGCCGCGCCCCGCCGCGCGCGGCGCCGAGCTCTCCGATCTCGACCACCCGTCCGCCCCGGATCGCGACGTCGGCCCTGCGTCCCGGGGCTCCGGTCCCATCCACCACCGTCCCGCCACGGATCGCGAGGTCGTAGTCCATGTCCTAGCCCCTCCGGCGGGGATCGGCCCCGGCCCTCCGCAGCCTATCACGGCCCCGGGGCAGGATTTTTCGATCGCGACCGGAGAAGCCTCCGAGATGGGGCTTGACACTGCGTATCACCTTGTATCACAATAGCTCTCGATGGATCACGACGACTCCGACCGGATCCGGAGCGACGAGCGCCGGCGCGAGCACGAAGAGCGCGAGCGTCTGCGTGAAGAGCGCCAGCGGGAGCGGGAGGCCTGGCGGGCCGAGCGGCGGCGCACCCGGGAGGAGTGGCGGGCGGGCCGGAAGGAGCGTGTGCTCCATACCCGGATCTCCGACCGTCTGGCAGGGGACATTCGCATGGTCGCCGACGAGCTTCGCGTTCCCGTCTCGAATATCGTGCGCAACGTGCTCGAGGACGTGTTCAGCGTCGTCGAGGTCGTGAGCGACAACGTGGGAGACCTGGTCGAGGAGGTGGTGGGCGAGGCCGACCGGGTCGCCGAGCGCCTCGCGCGGCGCACGCGCTCCGCGGCCCGGGAGTTCGACGCGGAGCGGCGTCGCGACGACACCTCCCGCGACCCCGAGCTCGAGGTGGACGAGCCCGAGCGCGAGGCGCCGCCGCCCGTGCGGCCCGACCTCCCGGAGTTCCCCGACGTGCTCGGCTGGCAGCCCCTCGTGCTGAACGCCACGCAGACCTGCGCGTGCTGCGGTCGGGGCCTCGCGCGGGGCGATCGCGCGTTCCTCGGGATCGGCTCGAGCGGGCCGGGGACGAAGGTCCTCTGTCGCTACTGCGCTCCCTGAGCTCCGGCTCTCGCGCGCCCGGGAGGAGGAGACCATGAGCTTCCGCGAGCGCGCGGAGGAGGCGGTGTTTCGCGGGATCGCGCGCGGGATCGTCGCCTGGGAGCAGCTCCGCACCGGCGCGGCGCTGGCGCGCCTCGAGGCGCGCCACGCGATCGGGGCGCTGGTGCGGCGCTTCCCGCGGCTCCGCCTCGCGAGGGAGCCGCTCGCCTGGGGCGACAACACGATCCTGCGCGGCCCGCGCTCGCTCCCCGTCCTCGTCTGAGAGCTACCCTCCCGGCGTGGCTGGAGGAAGCTCGGGTCGTCCTCGGACTCTGCGCCGGCGCAAGCGCACGGGCGC
>DASRUS010000194.1:0-4566 GCA_035687825.1 Myxococcota bacterium
TCCGAGCGGAACGCTCTCATCTGGAGTCGGCGGCGCCTGGTGATCCCCTCCTCGCCCCCATGGAGGCCGAGCGGGTCGTGCTCCTCGTGCTCGAATGGGCGCTCTTCGTGTGTCTGCTCTCCTTCGGCTGGCTGGCGTGGATCGTGCTGCGCCGCCCCGACGCGAGCCCCATGGGCTTCTGGATCGTCGGCTGGGTCTCGGCCTCCGCCGGAGGCCTCATCCTCGCCATGAAGGATGGCGTGGACTGGGCGCACTTCCTCTCGTATCCGCTCGGCACGCTCTTCCCGGCGCTGCTGCTCGCCGGCGCGCTCGTGCTCGTCGGGCGCAGGCCGCCGCCCTGGCTGTTTCCCCTCGCGCTCGCGTTCGGCGCCGCCCGCGCGGCGCTCTCCGCGTTCGAGCTCACGAGCGCGGCCTACGGGCTCGCGCTCGCCGTGGAGCCCGTCGCCATCCTCGCCGCCGCGGTCCTCGCCTTCCGCGCGACACCCCCCGCGGGCGCTTCGCTCGCGCAGCGGCTGCTCGGTCCCTCGTTCCTGTTTCTCGCCGCGGCGGGCGCCTTCCACTCGGCGTGGCTCATGCGCGAGGAGGTGGTGCCGCCCAGCCTGTTTGCGTTCTGGATCATGGCGGCCCCGCCGGTCCTGGCCGTCCAGCTCCAGGCCGGCTCCGATCGCGCCCGGCAGATCCGCCGTCGCGAGCACGAGGAGCACGGCGAGGTCGTCGTCCCCGACGGCATCGTCCACGACGTGAGCCAGCTCCTCGCGGTGATCCTCGGCCACGTGCGCCTGCTCGGGGCCGAGCTCGATCCGGCGTCTCCGCTGCGCGCGCGCGTCTTGCGCATCCGGGCCGCGACGGAGGACGCCGCGGACCTCGCGGATCGCATGCTGCGCGCGGAGGCGCTTCAGCCTACGCCTTCGCCTCGCCTCGCCCTCGCCGGCCGGCGGCGCGCGGGGCGCATCCTCGTCGTGGACGACGAGCCGTGGGCCCTCGAGCTCGCGCGCGAGTTCCTGGAGCGGGCCGGTCACGCGGTGCTGACCGCGTCGAGCGGGCGCGCCGGGATCGCCGCGTTTCGCGAGCACGCGGGCGAGATCGCCGCCGTGGTGGTGGATCCGGCGCTGACCGACGTGAACGCCGAGCACGTGCTCCTCGAGCTCGAGCGGCTGCGCCCCGGGGTTCCCGTGCTGATCGCCGGGGACGAGCCCGCGCTCGCGGCGACGTCCCTCGCGCACCGCTTTGCGGCGGGGTTCCTGCGCAAGCCCTGGGAGCCCGAGGAGCTCGTCGAGGGGGTGAACGCGGTCCTCGCGCGCGCGAAGCGCGAGGATGCGCGTTCTTGACGAGCGTCGGCTGAGGTAAGCTCGCGCCGGAAGGGACATCGCGTGGACCTCGGCCGCGAAGCGCTCACGAAGTTCGGGATCCAGCTCGAGGACGAAGGCAGCCACCCGTTCGACCCCGACGTCGAGTGGTGGAACGAGTCGTGGTTCTGGGACTGGTTCGACGCGTCGGGGGAGCTCGCCGGCCACTGCCGGATCGGGATCCACCCGAACCAGGGACGCGCCTGGCTGTGGCTCTACCTGTTCCGCGCGGGCGAGTGGATCGCGCTGGAGGAGCCGCGACTCCCTCTCGCCGACCTCGGGCTCGCGACGCTCGCCTACGATCGCTGGGGCCTGCGCTTCTCGTGGGAGCCGAAGCAGGCGCTGTGCGCGGGGCGGCTGTGCGTCGAAGGCTTCGGTCGCGTCGTGGCGGGGAAGCGGGCGGGGATGATCCTCCCCGTCGGCGTGGACCTCGAGATCGAGGCCCTCGGCCCGCCCCACAGCCAGGGCCGCGCGCGCGCCCCCGGACACGCCTCGGAGAAGTACGAAGCGAACCGCTTCGAGCAGCCGATCGCGGCGCGCGGGAGCCTCGCGATCGCGGGGGAAAAGCACGCCTTCGCCGGGCGGGGCGAGCGCGACCACTCCTGGGGGCCGCGCGCCTGGAACCTCGAGTGGACGTTCCTGGTGCTGAGCGGCGAGGACCTCCGCCTCCAGTGCAGCGAAGCCTTCGTGTCCGGCGCCGGCCGCTTCGCGGGCGGCTACCTCCAGCGCGGCGAGACCGTCTCGCTCGGCGACGTGCGATTCGACCTCCGCTTCGACCACGACGCAGTGCTCGCCCCGTTCGCGGGCCGCTTCTCCGCGCAGGCGCCCGACGGGAGCCGCGTGGCGGGCGAGCTCGAGGTGATCTCCGCGGCGGAGATCGACCTCACGCACACCTTCGTCCCGCCGCAGCGCTCGGTCTACCGCCGCGCGCTCCTGCGCGCGCACCGCGAGGACGGCCCCCCGCTCCTCGGCTGGCTCGAGTTCAATCGCTTCGTCGAGAAGGCGTCGGAAGGCGATTGATGCGGCGGGTGTTCCGGATCGCGGGCGCCCTCGTGGCGGCGATCGCGCTCGCTGGGGCGATCTTCCTGGTTCCGACGCTGTGGGGAAGGCCGTGGTCCATCGACCACTTCTTCGCGCGCGTCTTCCTCGAGTTCGCCCTCTCGCACCCGATGTTCCTCTCGCAGCTCCGCATCCTCGAGCCCTGGGGCCTCGACTTCCACTCCGACGAGCTCGACGACTTCTCGGTGGAGTTCGCGCGCCAAGAGGTTAGTAGGGCGCGGGACCAGCTCGAGATGCTGCGAAGCTGGGACCGGGGCTCGCTCTCGCCCGAGCAGCGCTTCTCCGGGGACGTGCTCGACTGGTTCCTCGCCATCCGCGTGGAGGGCGAGCGCTTCCTCCTCCACGACTACCCGCTGAACCAGCTCGACGGCGTGCAGAGTGCGCTCCCGGACTTCATGCTGAACGTCCACCAGATCCACGACGAGGGCGACGCGCGGAGCTGGATCGCGCGCCTGGAACGCTTCGGCCCGGCGCTTGACCAGGTGATCGAGGGCGTGCGCGAGCGGGCGCGTCTTGGCGTCGTGCCGCCACGCTTCGTGGTGGAGGCCGTGCGCCGCGAGGTCGCGGAGCTCGTGTCGCCCCCGCCGGCGGAGCACGTGCTGCACGTCGAGTTCGCCAAAAAACTGGACGCCTTGCCGGAGCTCGACCCGGCGCGGCGCGAGGCGCTCCTCGCGGCGTCGCAGCGCGCGATCGCGGAGCTCGTGGTCCCGGCGTACCAGCGCGTGGCGGAGGTCCTCGCGGAGCTCGCGGGCGCGGCCTCGGACGAGGCCGGCGTCTGGCGCCTCCCCGACGGCGACGCCTACTACGCCTGGACGCTCCGGCAGCACACGACGACGTCGCTCTCCGCCGACGAGATCCACCGCCTCGGGGGCGCGGAGGTGGAGCGCATCCAGTCCGAGCTGCGCGCGATCCTCGCGGCGGAGGGCGGCACGGGCGACTTCGCCGCGGACCTCGCGCGTTTCGACCGGGACGAGCGCTTCCTCTACCCCGACACGGAAGAGGGTCGCGCAAAAATCCTGGCCGACTACCGCGCGATCATCGCGGAGACCGGCCCGCGGCTGCCGGCGCTCTTCGGACGCCTGCCCCGGGCAACCGTGGAGGTGGAGCCGGTGCCGGCCTTCCGCGAAGAGGGCGCGCCGGGTGCGTACTACTGGCCGCCGCCCTTCGACGGCTCGAAGCCCGGCACCTTCTTCGTGAACCTGCGCTCCGTCGCGGACGTGCGGCGCTTCGCCATGCGCACGCTCGCCTTCCACGAGGCGATCCCCGGCCACCACCTCCAGATCGCCCTCTCCTTCGAGACGCAGGGCGTCCCCTTCTTCCGCCGCGTGATCCCGTTCACGGCCTTCATCGAGGGCTGGGCGCTCTACGCCGAGCGTCTGGCCGCCGAGCAGGGCTTCCACCCGACGCCCCTGGACCACGCGGGCCAGCTCCAGGCGGAGCTCTTCCGGGCGGCTCGCCTCGTGGTGGACACGGGCCTGCACGCGAAGCGCTGGACCCGCGAGCAGGCGATCGAGTGGATGGTGCGCAACACGGGGTTGCCCGAGAGCGACGTCGTGGCGGAGGTGGAGCGCTACATCGTCGACCCGGGCCAGGCCTGCGCGTACAAGATCGGCCAGCTCGAGATCCTGCGGTTGCGCGAGCGCGCGAAGATGGCGCTCGGAGGCGCGTTCGATCTCCGCGAGTTCCACGACCTGGTGCTCGGGGGCGGCGCCCTCCCGATGGTGCTGCTCGAGCGGGTCGTGGAGGAGTGGATCGAATCCAAGCGCGGGTAGCAGGGGCCGGGAGGAAGTTGTAGCGCAGGGTGAGATGAGGTCGGCGGAGCCGGGCAAGGGCGTGCTGGTAGGAGTTGAGACCGGATTTCTGACGCAGGTGGCGACTCGAATCCTCTCCATCGCCCGCCGAAGCCTCGAAGCACGCCCGCGCAGCGAGCCGCAGGCGAGCGGAGTAAACGGTATGCGGTCGAAGGGCGCACCACGCCGCGCCCGTCCGTCGCCTCGCGCACGGCCTTCGCGAAGTCCTGCGAGCACCTCGGGGCCGCCGGTGCGGCGGACCCAGACGGCCCGGCTCACGGGCGCTCCGCCCTCACAGGCATCCCGCGACCAGTCCGACGCAGACCGGAAGCTCGTTGCTCAGCGGCCCGTTCGGGTTCTGGACCTGGAGC
>DASRUS010000195.1:0-2671 GCA_035687825.1 Myxococcota bacterium
AGACTGCACCGCGCCGTTCATGCGCGTGCAGGTGCGATCCTACCAGCCCTCCGACCACGACGCGATCGTCACCTGGTTTGTTTGCTCCGCTCGCCTGCGGTTCGCTGCGCGGGCGTGCTCGCGACTTCGATGAAGAGCTGAAGGGATTCGGGTCTCCGAGTGCCGCAGGCACCGGGCCCAGCTCCGACCAGCACGCCCTTGCCCGCCTCCGGCGCTCCGATCCTCCCCGCCGCACATCCACCGACGCGTAGGCCGGGGCCGAGAGGGGTCGGAGCGCAGGGCCCGCGTCAGCGCAACCAAGTCCTCGCACCGACCGTGAGAACCTACGCGTCAACCTCCCGTCAGAGTCTCCGCGCCGTCGCGTTCGCCCCGCACGCGGGAAGGCCTCCCTGGACGCGCTGGTCCCGGTCAGGCCCGGAGCGGAGCGCCCCTCTCGGCCCCGGCCCTTCCACCTGGGACTCTTGGGCCCGAAGAAGCAGACCGACTCAGCTCCGCACCACGCAGATCGCCGTGAAGCCGCCGCCGGGGGTGCGCAGGTTCGTCACCTGGCCCTCGTAGGCGCGCGCGCCGAGCAGCAGGATCTCGTCGCGGTACGCGTAGGCGCGCACGTCGAATTTCATGGCGCGCAGGCCCTCGCCCGTCGCGACCTGGATCTCGCCGGGCGGGGCGAAGCGCTGCGCCACGAAGCCTCCCGCCGCGAAGATCTCCGCGAGCTTGCGGCGCGAGATCTTGTCGCCCCGATAGACGGCCTTGCTGGCGAAGGCGGCGGCGGGCTTGAAGACCCAGGTGCGGCGCGTGCGCCAGGCCTCCTCGAGGCCGAGCGCTTCGAGGGGCCGCGTCTCGGGGACCACCTGGGCGAGGAACGCGGCGTCCGCCTCGGCGACGCCGAAGCGGAGCAGGACCTCCCGCGACGAGAAGATCGCGAGGCGCCGCTTGTTGGCGAGGAGGTGGTGCTCGCGCGGCGAGGGCGTGACCACCACGTCTCCCGCGAGCCACGCCTCGCGCAGCGCGCGCGAGCGCGGCGCCTCGAGCAGGAAGTCCGTGTCCCGGAGGTAGACGAGGTCGATGCACCGCTCGCCGAGGCGGAGCGCAGCGGCCTCGTGCCGCAGCGCGCTCGTGTCGCAGATCGCGGCCTCGACGCCCGCCTTCGCGAAGAGCGCGCGGACCAGCTCGAACTCCGAGCGCAGGAATTGCGCCTCGGGGCGCTCGTCGGCGATGGCCAGCGTGCGGAGCACCGCGCCCGGCCGCGCGGCGGCGAGCTCCGCGCGGAAGCTCGCGAGGATGCGCTCCTCCACCGCCTCCACCGGCAGGAGCTCCCGGCACGCGCACGCGAGCTTCTCCGGGTCCAGCAGACTCGCGGTGTGCAGACCGTTCAGGAGCGCCCCGCCCGCGTTCGTGTTGATCTCGATGAGCCGCGGGCCCGACCGGGTCACGTGGAAGTCGTAGCCCATGAAGACGCCAAAGTTCTTGGCGCGATGGCGCGCCACGGGGCCCGCGTCCGCGTCCACCTCGCGCTGGAACGACTCCTCGTGCGCGACTCGGAAGAGCAGCGCCACCGCGCGGCGGATCGCGTCGAAGTGGTCGGGATCGAGGGCTACGAACGAGCGCGCGCGGGGGACCGCGTCGGCGGCGCGGGCGAGCTCGGCGGCCGGCATGGCGCGAGGATAGCGGCGCGGCGGGCGCGGGTCAGAGGAAGCGCTGGGCGAGCTCGGGCGTCGGCACCATGCAGCTCTCGCTCCTGCCGAACCAGCGATAGCGGTTGCGCACGACGATGCCGTAGGCCCAGTCGCGGACCGGCCGCGGCACGACGGCGAGGAGCCGCAGCCAGCGCCAGGCGCCCTCGAGCCGGCGCGCGAGCTGGATCGCGGCGTCGCTGCGCGTGAAGCAGCGCGCGCCCTCGACCAGCACGAAGGTGTCGAGCGCGTCGGCGGGAAGCCCGTGCCGGGCGAGCAGACGCTGGCCCGTCTCGGACTGGAGCGCGGCGAAACGGAAGCGTCCTGCGGGATCGTGGCGGATCACGGACCGGACGGCTCCCGAGCAGAGGTTGCAGACGCCGTCGAAGAGGAGGATCGGCTGGTCGTTCGTCATGGCCCGCGGCGGGCGAGCGCCGCCCCGGGGAGTCTCGCACAGCGCCGGGGAAACGCGCTAAGCTGCCGCCCTTTCGAAGCCAAGGAGGGCCGGGGGGTGGGGAATCAATCCGGTGGGTTCATCGTCGCGGCGCTGATCCTCGGGGTCGCGGTGCTGGCCGGGAGCTTCGTCGTGCGCTCCTCCCTCGACGCCGGCACCGAGGAGCTCGCGGGCGTGCGCGAGGCGCTCGGCGAGGTGCAGGCCGTGCTGGAGGAGGCCACGGGGAACGGGGGCGGACGGGCGGAGGCGCGCCCGGCGCGCCCGGATCCCGCCGAACGCCACGAGGTGGCCCTGGACGGGGCGCCCGTGCGCGGGCCCGAGAGCGCGAAGGTCACCATCGTCGAGTTCGCCGACTTCCAGTGCCCCTTCTGCACCCGCGTGAATTCCACGCTCACCCAGATCCGCGAGCAGTACCCGAAGGACGTGAAGCTCGTCTTCAAGCACCTGCCGCTGCGCATCCATCCCCAGGCGCCCGGGGCGCACGCCGCCGCGGAGGCGGCGCACCGCCAGGGCAAGTTCTGGGAGATGCACGACAAGATCTTCG
>DASRUS010000196.1:0-9241 GCA_035687825.1 Myxococcota bacterium
TGCGCCGCCTACACTGGAGGTATGAGATGAGCGGTTCGGGGAGGGACCCGCTCGAGGGCACGACTCCTTCACCGCTGGTCGCGCCGGACGGCGCCGACCTGGGGCGAGCGCTCGTCGAGGCGCGAGAGCGGGCGCGCCGCCAGGCCGCGGTGGCCAGGCTGGGACGCGCCGCCGTGGCCTCCGCGGCGGCCCAGCCGCTGCTCGACGCGGCAGCGGCGATAGTGGGCGAGACGCTACGGCTCGAGCCCGTGGCCATCCTCGAGCTCACCCCGGCCGGCGACGGCCTCGTGGTCCGCGCGGGCGTCGGGCTCTCCGCCGCGTCGCCGGGAGCCAGGATCGAGGGCGGGCCCGAGACGCGGAGCGCCCTGTCGCTGCTCTCGTCCGGGCCGGTCGTGGCCCTCGACCTCGCCGCCGATCTGGGGGTCGAGGCCGGCCTCTTCCACCTGGAGCGCATCGCGTGCGGGGCGGCCGTCCTCGTGGGCGGCGGCGAGCGAGCGTACGGGGTGCTCGTCGCCTGCGCGCGAGAGGCGCGCGCCTTCGAGAGCGAGGAGCTTGGATTCCTGGAGACCGCCGCCAGCTTGCTCGGCTCCGCGCTGGCGCGGCAGCAGTCCGAGACGGCGACGGCCGAGCGGGAGCGCCTGTTCCGCGCCGTCTTCGCCCGCGCGCACGACGCCATCACCATCAGCGACCTGGCGGGAGAGATCCTGGACGTGAACCCGGCGGCGGAGGAGCTGTTCGAGGTCCCCCGCGCGAGCCTCGTGGGCGGAACCCTGCCGATCCTGCTGGGTGACGGCGAGGGCGGCGTGCGATGGGAGGAGTTCCTCTCCGCGGGCCGGCAGGAGGGCGAGATGGAGCTGCACCTGCCCGGGCGACTTCCCAAGCAGGTCGAGTACGCCGCCGTGGCCGAGATCCTCCCCGGCCGCCACGTCACGGTGATGCGCGATGTCACCGACAAACGCCAGCTCGCGTCCCGGCTCGCCCTCGCCGACAAGATGGCCACGGTGGGAAGGATGGCGGCCGGCCTCGCCCACGAGCTCAACAACCCGCTCTCGTACGTCTCGGCCAACCTGAGCTACGTGGAGAAGGGGCTGCGCGCGATCCTGGCCGCCGCCCCGGCCGCGGCCTCCGTGCGCGACGGGTCGGGCGAGCCGATCGCGAGCGACCTCGCGCGGGCCCTGTCCGAGGCGCGCGACGGGGCCGACCGGATGCGCGTCGTCATCCGAGACCTGCTGTTCTTCGCGCGGTCGGGCGAGGACTTCCAGGGACCGGTGGAGGTGGTGCCGATCCTCGAGTCCTGCATTGACGCAGCGTGGAACCGGATCCGGCACCGCGCGAGGCTGGAGAAGGCGTTCGCGCCGGTCCCGCCCGCGGCGGGGAACGCCTCCATGCTCGCGCAGGTGTTCCTGAACCTCATCGTGAACGCGGCCCAGGCGCTGGGCGAGGGCGCGCCTTCCAACTGCATCAGGGTGGCGACGTCGATCGCGCGCGACGGGCGGATCGCGGTCGAGGTGACGGACAGCGGCGCCGGGATCCCCGCCCTCGATCTACCCCGGATCTTCGATCCCTTCTTCACCACCAAGCCCGCGGGGTTGGGTACCGGCCTCGGCCTCTCCATCTGCCACAACATCGTGACGTCCTGCGGCGGCGACATCGAGGTGGAGAGCGAGCCGGGCCGCGGCTCGACGTTCCGCGTCCTGCTCGTGCCCGCAAGCGTGGAGACCACCGCGACCCCCTTGCCGGTCATGCTGGCGCCACCGATCGCGCCCCGGCGCGCCGCCGCCGCGGTCCGCGGCCGCATCCTCGTCGTCGACGACGAGCCTCTGGTCGGCGTCGCGCTGAAGCGCGCGCTCGGAGGCGAGCACGATCTCACGGTCGCGTCGAGCGCCGAGGAGGCGCTCCTGCTGCTCCGGCGTGGGGAGCTCTACGATCTCCTGCTCTCCGACCTGCTCATGCCGGGGATGACCGGCATGGAGCTCTACCAGGTCATCGCCCGGGAGATGCCCGCGAGCGCCCCGCCCATCCTCTTCCTCACCGGAGGCGCCTTCACGGAGGACGCCCGGCATTTCCTCGAGCAGCACGCCGCGGACTGCGTCGAGAAGCCGTTCGAGGTCACCGCGCTGCGCGAGCTCGTACGGCGCAGGATCGGGGCGCGGCGCCCCTGACGTTCACCCGCCCGCGGCAGGCTTCGCCAGCTCGAGCCGCAAGAGGTGCAGCGCGCGCTGGATGGCGCTGGCCTCGGCGTTGAGCAGTGAGCGGAGCCCCGCCGACGTCAACCCGCGGCTCGGCGCGGACGACTCGTACACGACGACGAGCTGCTCGCGCTCCTGCCGGGCGGAGATCCGATCGGCGGCCGATTGCGTCACCTTCGCCAGTGCCCGGACCAGAGCGGGAGAGCTCGCCGCCTCCTCGTCGATGCAGAGGAGCGTGCTCCAGATCGCCAGGACCTGCTCGCCCATGAGCGCCACGCTCTCGGAGCGCACCATGAGCGAGATCGGCTCGCCCCCCACGTCGACGGTGACGACGAACGAGTTTCCGTCCTGCTGTACGGGGAGGCCCGTCTCACGCACGAGCTGCGCGAGCCACGACCTGGATGCGCTCGCGGCCCTGGGCCTGGCCGCGCCCATCGCCATCTCGCCCGCTTGCGAGATATCCTTCGCCTCACCGCTGCCGGAACAGACCAGCGCGGCGGCCACTGCCACTCGCGCGAAGCTCTTGCACATGGGAGCTCCTCCCTGCGCGTGAGTTCCCTCACAACGGCACGCCACCACACGACGAATGCTACATTGAACCACATCTCGCGCTCGGCGTCGAGACGCGCGCCCCCTCGCTGAGCGACCCGCCCCGTCCGACCCGGGCGCTAGAACCATCGCGTGAGCGACGGCCCCATCGCGATCGCCCTCACGCCCGCAGGGCACCTCGTGCTCCGCGAGGCGGAGGTGCGCGAGCTGGCACCCGACGCGCCCGCCGCCCGGCGCATCCTGGCCGCGTTCGAGCGCGGCCATGGGGCAGGCCTCCTCCACCTCGGCGTGGCCGAGGCGCGGGCGGAGCTGCCCCCGGCGTTCGCCTTCTGGCGCGACTTCGGGCGCGCCTTCGTGGCGGCCCTGTGCTCCGTTGCCGATCTCGAGGAGCGGCGCGAGCGCGCCGAGCCGATGCCGCGCGAGGGCGAGCTCCTCCGGCTCTCGACCGCCGCACCGCCCATGCCCGGCGCGGAGTACCTGTCCCCGGAAGTCCTCGGCGCGCTCTGGGCCGACGTGCTCGCGGCCTGGCGTTCGGAGATCGCGCTCCACCGCGGCACCGTCCAGGCGTGGCTCGAGGCGCAGGACGCCGCCTGGAGCGTGGTGGGGCGCGTCCACCTCCACCTCGCCGAGAACAGGCGTGACCCTGACCGGCCCTTCGCCTTCCTCGCCACCTACACGACCGGCCTCGCCGCGAGCGGCAAGCCGCAGCACCGCCCGCTCGGCGAGGCGGTGCGCGAGGCGTCGTCCGCCGCGGACCGGCGCAGGCTCCTCTCGCTGCTCGCGCCCGTGCAGCGGGCGAGCGAGCGGAGCGAGCTCGTGAAGGCGCTGGCCGACTCGGGGCGGCTCTTCCACCCGCAGTCCTGGACAGCCGAGGAGGCTCACCGCTTCCTGCGCGAGGTCCCCGCGCTCGAGGAGAGCGGCGTGGTGGTGCGCGTCCCCGACTGGTGGACCGGCCGCCGGCCCCCGCGGCCGCGCGTCACCATCTCGGTCGGCGAGAGGAAGCCGGCCGGCCTCGGGCTCGAGGCGGTCCTCGACTTCTCCGTCCGCCTCACGCTCGGCGGCGAAGAGGTCAGCGAGGCGGAGCTGCGCGCGCTTCGCGAGGGGCCGAACGGGCTGCGCCTGCTCAAGGGGCGGTGGGTCGAGGTCGACCGCGAGAAGCTCGACGAGGTGCTGCGGCGCTGGCGGCAGGCGCAGGAGAACGCCACCGACGGGCTCTCGTTCGTGGAGGCGATGCGCCTCCTCGCCGGGGCCGGGCTGGAGGGCGACGCCGGACGGGACGTCGCGGCGGAGCGCGAGTGGGCAGGCATCGTCCCGGGAGCCTGGCTCTCCGAGACGCTCGCGGCGCTGCGCGGGGCGAAGGGGGCTGGCGAGGCCGACCCCGGTGACGCGCTCCGGGCCACGCTGCGCCCCTACCAGCGCGAGGGAGTCCGCTGGCTGTGGACGCTGGCGCGCCTCGGGCTGGGCGGCTGCCTGGCGGACGACATGGGGCTCGGGAAGACGATCCAGGTGCTCGCGCTGCTCCTCCTGGTGAAGCGACACCGCGTCGTCCCCGGACCGCACCTGCTCGTGGTGCCGGCCTCCCTGCTCGCCAACTGGAAGGCCGAAGCGGCGCGCTTCGCGCCCTCGCTGCGCGTGCTCGTGGCTCACCCGGCGGCGACGCCGCGCGAGGAGCTGGCCCGGCTCGCGCCCGACGCGCTCGCCCGCCACGACGTCGTCGTCGTGAGCTACGGCTCCGTCCACCGCTTCCCCTGGGTGGCCGCGACGAGCTGGGGGCTCGTCGCCCTCGACGAGGCGCAGGCGGTGAAGAACCCGGCGGCGCGGCAGGCGCGCGCGGTGAAGGCGCTCCCCGCGCGGCTGCGGCTCGCGCTCACCGGCACGCCGGTCGAGAACCGCGCCGCCGATCTGTGGTCGATCTTCGACTTCGTGAACCCGGGGCTCCTCGGGTCGGCGAAGCGGTTCGGCGCGTTCCTGAAGCGGGCGAGCACGGAGGTCCCCGCCACCCGGGCGGCCGGCGGTGAGCCGCCCGCGTCGCCCTACGCCGCCCTGCGCGAGCTCGTCCGGCCCTACATCCTGCGCCGGCTCAAGACCGACCGCGCCGTCATCGCCGACCTCCCCGAGAAGACCGAGGTGAAGGCGTTCTGCTCGCTCACCAGGCGCCAGGCGGCGCTCTACGAGGAGTCGGTCGAGGCGCTCGCCCGCGAGGTCGCCTCGCTCGATCCGGCCGATCGCATGCGGCGGCGAGGCCTCGTCCTCTCCTACCTCCTGCGCCTGAAGCAGATCTGCAACCATCCCTCGCAGTGGCTCGGCGACGGAGCGTACGACCCCGCGGAGAGCGGGAAGCTCGCGCGGCTGGGCGAGATCGCCGAGGTCGTCGCCTCGCGCCAGGAGAAGGCGCTCGTCTTCACGCAGTTCCGGGAGATGGCGGCGCCGCTCGCGCGCTTCCTCGCCGGGCCGTTCGGGCGCCCCGGCCTCGTCCTCACCGGTGAGACGAGGGTGAAGGAGCGCGCCGAGATCGTGCGCCGGTTCCAGGAGGACGAGGCGATCCCCTTCTTCGTGCTCTCGCTCAAGGCGGGCGGCACCGGGCTCAACCTCACCGCCGCGACGCACGTCGTCCACTTCGACAGGTGGTGGAATCCGGCGGTCGAGAACCAGGCCACCGACCGCGCCTTCCGCATCGGGCAGAAGAGAGGCGTGCTCGTCCACAAGCTCGTCTGCCGCGGGACCGTCGAGGAGCGGATCGACGCCATGCTCGAGGAAAAGCAGCGGCTCGCGCGGGAGATCGTGGAAGATGGCGGAGAGGTCCGGCTCACCGAGCTCGACGACCGCGCGCTGCTCAGGCTCGTCTCGCTCGACCTCGCGGCGGCGACGGCGGAAGGCTGATCAGGAGGACGGCGCATGGCGTACGGCGACTACTACGGCTTCGCTCCCTACGTGTCCGTCGCCGAGCGCCGCAAGCGCGCGGTGCGGAAGCTCGCGCAGCTCAGGAAGAAGGGACACGAGCCGAGCCCGATCGAGATCGTCGGGCGGGGGCGCGCCATCGCCACGACGTTCTGGGGCAAGGCGTGGTGCGATCACCTCGAGTCGTACGCCGACTTCGCGAACCGCCTGCCCCGGGGCCGGACCTACGCGCGGAACGGATCGGTCATCGACCTCCAGATCTCCCGCGGCGAGGTCCGGGCCCTGGTGAGCGGGAGCGAGATCTACGAGGCGACGGCGCGCGTCGAGCCGCTCGCGACCGCGCGCTGGGCGCGCGTGCGCAAGGAGTGCGCCGGCCGGATCGGGTCGGTGGTGGAGCTCCTCACGGGGAAGCTCTCGAGCGCGGTGATGGAGGTGCTCTGCCACCGGGAGAAGGGGCTCTTCCCGTCCTCGCGCGAGATGAAGCTGCGCTGCTCGTGCCCGGACGGCGCCTGGCTCTGCAAGCACCTGGCCGCCGTCCTGTACGGGGTCGGCGCGCGGCTCGACCACGCGCCCGAGCTGCTATTCACGCTACGTGGACTGGATGGCGCCGAGCTGGTCGCGGCCGCCGGCCGGGCCGGCGGGCTCGTCACCGCCCGGCCCGCGGACGGCGGACCGAAGGGCGAGGAGCTGGCGGAGATCTTCGGGATCGAGATGGAGGCGGCGCCCGTGGCCGCGGTGCCGGCGGTCGAGCGCCGCCCGCGCGCGAAGAAGGCGAAGGCGCGCGGGGCTGGCCGGGGCGAGCCGGCCAGGCGCGGTGGCGCGAGGTCGCAGGGAGCGCGGCGCGGGAAGAGGCGGGGCCGTCTCTGACGGGGGCGCACTCACTGTGACCCCAGGAAGAGCGCCCTCGCCATCGAGGCGAGCGGCTTCACGAGGAGCACGCGGGAGAGGTACCGCATGAGCGGCGAGCGACGGAGCGCCCCGGCTGCAGCGGGGCCCACCACCGCGTAGGCCCGGACGAGAGCGCGTCCAGGCGCGCTCCGCTCGAGCACCCGGTCGCGGAGCTCCCGCAGCGCCACCACGTCAGGATGGTTCGGGTCCCCCATGGTCGCCGTCGCGACGAAGCAGGTCCCGGCGTGCTCGGCCGCCCTTCTGTCGAGCGGGGGCGGCTTCCAGTCGGGCGCGAGCGCCTCGATCTCCGTGGCGCAGGCCGCGATCGTCGCGCGCAGCTGCGACTCGTATCTGCGGCTGACGTCGTGGCGCTTCGTTCGGGAGATCCAGTAGTCGCCGACCGCGGTGTACACGACCCCGCGGACCTGCTCCGAGCAGACGTCCACGATGGCCTGCAGGATGGTGGGCTCGCCCGGATCCAGCGCATGGGCGGCCTCGAGCGCGCGCACCACCGACGCGCAGCGCTCGGTGTACTCGCTCCACGCCCTCTCCTCCTGGACGAACTCCAGGAAGCGGTCCTTGCTCTTGCCGTGATAGTCGGCGGCAGCTCGGGCGAGGAGCCTGGCACCCTCGGCGCGCACCCCGGCCCGCCGCGCCGGGGCGGCGCACTCGCCACCTCGCGCCACCGCCTCGGACACGTCGTCCAGCCGGGAGTCGAGCAGCGTGGAGCAGGCGGCGGCGGCCCGCGCCTTCCCCAGCCACGCCTCACACAGCGCTGGATCGTGCTCCAGGGCGCTCGCGTAGTGGCCGCGCGCCTCCTCGGCCCTGCCCCCTTCCTCGGCGGCCCGGGCCAGCCTCATGCAGCGGTCGATCTCGGCGGACGCGGAGGCCACTGGCCTGCTCTCCTCATGCGGATCCACGGCGAGAGGGACTGCTCAAGGTAGCCGATCTTCGAAGGGGTGTCTTTCCTTCACAGCCCCATGGTCCTGTGCTCTTCTCCGGGCGAGGCACATCCAGCGCATGCCGACCGCTCTCTCTCACCCGGCCGTCCCGCTCGCCATCGGCCTCGGCGCCGGCCGCGCCGCCGTCTCCGGGCCGCTCCTGGCGGCGGGCGTCGCCGCCTCGGTGCTCCCCGACCTGGACGTGATCGCCTTCCGGCTGGGCGTGCCCTACTCGGCCGAGTTCGGCCACCGCGGCTTCAGCCATTCCCTGGCCTTCGCCGCGCTGGTGGCGCTCGTCGGCGGCTCGTGCCACCGGATGCTCCGCGCTCGCTTCCTCTCGGCGTTCGCCTTCCTGTTCGCGGCGACCGCGTCCCACGGCGCGCTCGACGCATTCACGACAGGTGGACTGGGCGTCGCCTTCTTCTGGCCGTTCTCGCTGGAGCGGCACTTCGCGCCGCTGCGCGTGATCCGGGTGGCCCCGTTCCAGGTGGGGAGGCTCCTCTCCGGGCGCGGCGTGGCCATCCTGCTCTCGGAGGCGCTCTGGGTGTGGCTTCCCTGCGCGGCGCTCGCCGCGGCGCTGGCGTGGACGAGGAGGCGAGGGGGGGCCTCGCTCCCGGGGCGCACCGGCGGGCGAGGCGCGGCTTCGTGACCCGACGCCGCCTCGGGTGCGCGCGCTCCATCGTGGCGATGCTCCTCGCATCAGCGGTCGGGTCCGCGGGCGCCGGTCGCGCGGCCGACCTCGCGCTCCCCGAGCGACGCGTCTTCCCGGAAGGTGGCGGGGGCTCGCCCTCCACGCTCGAGCGCCCATTGGCCGAGCTGTGGCCGGGAGGGCGCCGACCTGGAGCGGCAGCGCTGTCGATCGCGGTCCACAAGGCGAGGCGCCGGCTGGATCTGCTGGTGAATGGCCGGATCGTGAAGAGCTACATCGTGAACCTGGGGCTGGCGCCGGAGGGCGACAAGGCGCGGCAGGGCGACTACCGGACCCCGGAGGGCGACCTGTTCGTCTGCGCCAGGAACGCGCGCAGCCAGTTCACGCGCTTCCTGGCGCTCGCCTATCCCTCGCCCGAGCACGCCCACCGCGCCGTCTCGTCACGCCGCGCGAGGCCCTCCCTGGAGCGGACGGTCCGGGAGGCCTATCGCCGGCGGGACCGCTGCCCGCCGCAGGGCACCAGCCTCGGGGGCGCGGTCGGCATCCACGGCAGCGGAGCCTGGACGCGGGGGCCGGGCGGCTACCGCCTCGCCGACTGGACGTGGGGGTGCATCGGCCTGCGGGACGCGGACATCCTCGAGCTGTTCGAGAACGTCCGGGTCGGCACGCCGGTGCGCATCCTGCCCGACTAGGCTTCCGCCATGCCGCCCGACTCCGACGACCCGGTGGAGCTCCCCATCGACGGGACGCTCGACCTCCACGCGTTCCGCCCCGAGGACGTGGCGGACCTCGTACCCGAGTGGCTCGAGGCGTGCCGGGCGCGCGGGATCCTCGAGGTCCGGATCGTCCACGGGAAGGGCACCGGCTCGCTGCGCCGAACGGTGGAGGCGATCCTCTCGCGGTCGCCGGTGGTGGCGAGCTTCCGGACGGCCGGCGAGGACGCAGGCGGGTGGGGCGCGACACTGGCATCGCTCCGGCGGTAGCACGAGCGCCGAGACCAGCTTCCGGGGGTGTTGAGGGCGGAGCCCCGACCTCCAAAGACGGCGAAGCCGGCGGCTCACTCGCGAAGCAGCGCTCGCAAGCCCGAGCGTGATCCTGACCGCCTGGAAACAGGCCCCTTTTCGGGG
>DASRUS010000197.1:0-3863 GCA_035687825.1 Myxococcota bacterium
CACCGGCGACGCGTTCCTGCTCAAGGAGGTCTGCCGGGCGCTGGGCCAGGAGGCGACCGCCGCCCACTGGAGCCGGCTGCGCGACGCCGCGGCGGCCGCCGGCAAGGGGAGCTACGCCGTGGAGGCGCAGCGCCAGGTCGAACGATTGGAGGCGTGATCCATGGCTCTACGCTGCGTCGTGGTCCGGGGGCTCGTGAAGGAGGTGGAGGAGGATCTGAACAAGTTCCTCGCCACGCGTCCCGAAGTTCGCGTCCTGCACATGGCGCAGAGCGAGACGGGCGACCACCTCAGCATCTCGCTCATCTACGAGGAACCCGAGCCGCTGCGCTGACGCCGCCGCGGCGCCGAATTGACTGGCGCATCCCTCCCCCCCTACACTGCGTCCACCGACGGGGTCGCGCGATGCTCGTAGACACGCTCGAGGGCGCGGCGGAGTGGCTGCGCTCGCACTTCGATCCGCTGGCCGCGCGCGATCTCGCGTGCGTGGTGCAGCTCGAGCTCTCCGGACCCGCCGGCGGGAGCCTCCGCGTGCGCATCGACGGGCCGCGTCTCGCGGTGGAGCCGGGAGCGTCGCGCAAGCCCGATCTCCTGCTGCGCGTGGCCGCCCGCGACTGCTACGCGCTCCTCGCCGGGCGCGAGAACGCCGAGCTCCTCTTCATGGACGGTCGCATGGAGATCGAAGGTCCGCTCCACCTCGCGCTGAAGCTGCGCAGCCTCTTCCCGCCCGGCTGACCTGCGGGCATGCCTCGCGCCGAGATCGAGATCCGGGGCGCCCGCTCGCACAACCTGAAGGGCGTGAGCTGCCGGATCCCCCTGCGGCGCCTCTGCGTGGTGACGGGCGTCTCCGGCTCGGGCAAGTCGAGCCTCGCCTTCGACACGCTCTACGCCGAGGGGCAGCGGCGCTACGTGACGTCGCTCTCGACCTACGCGCGCCAGTTCCTCGAGCGCCTGCCGCGCCCCGAAGTGGACTTCCTTTCGAATCTCCCGCCCGCCATCGCCATCGTGCAGCGCAACCGCGTGACGAACGCGCGCTCCACGGTCGGGACGGCGACGGAGATCCTCGACCACCTGCGCCTGCTCTGGGCGCGCGTCGGCGAGACCTTCTGTCCGGCCTGCGAGCGCCGGGTGGAGCCGGGCACCGTGGAGGCCGTGACCGAGCGCATCCTGGCGCGCTTCGAGGGCAAGCGCGCCGCCCTCGGCATCCCCCTGCGCGCGGCGAAGGGTGAGCAGGCGAGCGAGCTCGCCGAGCGGCTGACGCGCGAGGGCTGGGGTCGCGTGCTGGACGAGCAGGGCGGGGTCCTCGACCTGGCGGAGCTCCCCCCGGCGCGGCTCGCGCGGCTGCGGCGCCGCGGCCTGGTGCTCGTGGATCGCCTGGCGCTCCGGGCCGCGGACCGCGGTCGGCTGGCCGAGGCGGTGGCCACGGGCTTCCGGCGGGGCGCGGGGGAGGTGACGCTGCTCGTCGAGGCGGGGGAACGCGTCGTCTTCCGCGAGGGCTTCGCGTGCGACGGGTGCGAGCGAACGTTCGGCGCTCCCGAGCCCGCGCTCTTCTCCTTCAACAGCCCCCTCGGCGCCTGCCCGGCGTGTCAGGGCTTCGGGCGCATCGCCGCGCTCGACCTCGAGCGCGTGGTGCCCGACCCCGAGCGCACGCTCGCGGAGCTCGCCGTGGCGCCCTTCGCGACGCGCATGGGACGCGCGATGCAGCGCGATCTCCTGCGCGCGTGCAAGGAGCACGGAATCCGCAGCGACCGCGCCTGGCGGGCCCTCTCCGAGCGCGAGCGCCGCCTCGTGATCGAGGGCGACGGCGCCGACTGGTACGGCGTGCGCGGCTTCTTCGAGTGGCTCGAGCACCGGCGCTACAAGGTGCAGGCGCGGGTGCTCGTCGCCCGCTACCGACGCTTCGATCCCTGCCCGGGCTGCCATGGGGTGCGGCTGCGCCCCGAGGCCCTCGCGGTGCGGGTGGCGGGCCGCTCCATCGGCGAGGTGTCGGAGCAGACCCTCGCCGAGCTCGGCGCGTGGCTCGCCTCCCTGGCGCTCTCCCCGGGCCAGGCCGCCCGCGGCGCGCGCCTGCTGGCCGCGCTGCGCGCGCGCGTCGCCACGGCGACCGAGGTGGGGCTCGGCTACCTGAGTCTGCTGCGTCAGGTGCGCACCCTCTCGGGCGGCGAGGCGCAGCGCATCCAGCTCGCGACCGCGCTCGGCGGTGCGCTCACCGGCACGCTCTACGTGCTCGACGAGCCTTCGGTGGGGCTCCACGCGCGCGACGTGGCGCGGCTCCTGGGGGTGCTCCGCTCGATCCGGGATCAGGGCAACACGGTCGTGGTCGTGGAGCACGCTCCGGAGATCGTGGAAGCCGCGGACCACGTGATCGACCTCGGCCCCGGGGCGGGCCGGCTCGGCGGCGCGCTGGTGGCGGAAGGGAGCGTGGCGGAGATCCGCGCCCACCCGACCTCGCTCACCGGGCGCGCGCTGCGCGGGGAGTTCCGCGCGCGGCGGCGCGAGCGGCGCGGCGGGTCGCCAGGGGCGGGGCTCCGCATCGTCGGGGCGCGCGCGAACAACCTGAAGGACGTGACGATCGAGATCCCCCTCGGACGCCTCGTCGCCGTGACGGGCGTCTCGGGAGCCGGCAAGTCCACGTTGGTGCGCTCGGTGCTCGTGGGACAGCTCCGGCGCGAGCCCGAGCGGGGACCCTGTGACCGCATCGAAGCCGCCGAGCGCGTGCGCGAGGTGGTGGTGGTGGACGCGACGCCCCCGGCGCGGAGCCCGCGCTCGAATCCCGGCACGATCTCGAAGGCGTTCGACGCGATCCGACAGCGCTTCGCCGACACCCGTGAGGCGCGTGGCCAGGGCCTGTCCGCCGGCTGGTTCTCGTTCAACGTGGCGGGCGGCCGCTGCGAGGCGTGCGAAGGCACCGGCGAGGTGGTGGTGGACATGCAGTTCCTGGAGGACGTGCGCGTCGCCTGCGAGACCTGCCAGGGCACCCGCTATCGCCCCGAGGCCCGCGCCGTGCGCGTCGGAGGGCGGTCCATCGTGGACGTGCTCGGCTTGACGCTCGACGACGCCGTGGAGGCGTTTGCGGACGACCGCGCGGTGCGCACGCGGATCGAGCCCTTCCGCCGCGCGGGGCTCGGCTACCTGACCCTCGGGCAGCCGCTCTCGACGCTCTCGGGCGGCGAGATCCAGCGCCTGAAGCTGGCCCAGGCGCTCGGCGAGCACGCCCCGGGCGCGCTCTACGTGTTCGACGAGCCCACGACGGGGCTCCACCCCGCGGACGTGGAGCTCCTCCTCGGGTGTCTCGACGATCTGCTCGACGCGGGGGGCAGCGTGGTCGTGGTGGAGCACAATCTCGACGTGATCCGCGCCGCGGACTGGGTGATCGACCTCGGGCCCGAGGGGGGCCCCGACGGCGGACGCGTCGTCGCCGCGGGTTCGCCCGAAGACGTGGCGCGCGCGCCGGAGTCGCGCACGGGCGCCGCGCTGCGGGGCGAGTGGGCGGAGCCCGCGGCGTCGGGCGCGCCGCGATGACCGAGCGCGCGAAGCCGCCCCCGGACATCACGCCCCGCGAGTTCTTCACGCGCTGGGCGCCCGAGCAGGTGGCCTCGGACGAGGAGCGGCGCCGGCGGCTCGGCGACTCGGAGGCCACGCTCGAGTTCGAGATCACCGGCGAGGGCGGGGGCTTCTACACGGTGCGCATGGAGCGCGGCGCGGTGCACGGGGCCGAGGGGCGGGCGGAGCCGGCGGAGCTGCGCGTGCGTGTCGACATCGACACCTGGCGCGAGCTCAACGCGGGGACGCTCTCCGCGCCGGAGGCGTTGCTGCGCCGGCGTCTGCACTTCCACGGCAACTGGCTGCTCGCGATCAAGCTGCAT
>DASRUS010000198.1:0-5875 GCA_035687825.1 Myxococcota bacterium
GCCCGAGACGCGCGAACGCCTCGACGCCCTCGCCGCGACCATGGACCGGCCGCGCAGCTACCTGGTGAAGGAGGCGATCGACCAGTACCTCGCCTATAACGCGTGGAAGATCGACCGTGTCCGCGAGGGACTCCAAGCTGCCGACCGCGGCGAGCTCCATTCTCACGACGTGCTGTTTCGTGAGCTGCGGACCCGCTACGCCCCGAAAAAACGGCCGAGATGATCCTCCGTTGGACCACCCCGGCGCGCCGCGACCTCATCGCCATTCTCGATTACATCGCGGACGACAATCCCGCCGCCGCACTTGCCGTCATCGATCGGATCGAGGAGTCGGCGCACCGCCTCCACGAGTTCCCGCTTTCCGGGCGCGAAGGTTCTCTCGCCGAGACGCGCGAGCTGCCCATCCCCGGCCTGCCCTATCTCCTCGTCTACCGCGTTCGCGATGCTTCCATCGAGATCCTCCGCGTTCTTCACGGCGCACGGCAATGGCCGCCTTCATAGAACGAGCCGGGTGAACCGATACCCCGTCCCACGCCGCCCGGGCCTGCCTCACGAGACCGCCCCCTCCGCCTGCTCGAGTCCGTGGGTGAAAAAGTCTCGGTTGCTTCCGAGACGAAATCCGTAGAATGGAGGAGTTGGGCTGGATCCCCGGCGAGGATTTGAACCTCGATTCGCAGGTTCAGAGCCTGCTGTCCTGCCGTTAGACGACCGGGGAACCCACTCCGTATACCCGAGGCGCGGCGTGCTCTCAAGCGGGAGGGGGGCTCTCCCCGGCGCGTCAGCCCGCGCGCAGCCGCTCGAGCGCCGCGCCGATCCGGGCGAGGCTCCGCTCGCGGCCGAGGACGGCCAGCGTCTCGTGGATGCCGGGCGAGACCGCGCTCCCCGTCACCGCCACGCGCACGGGCTGGGCGAGCTTGCCCATGGCGAGGCCGCCGGCTGCGGCGCAGGCGGCCTCGAAGGCGCCCGCGAGGCTCGCCTCGTCCCAGGCGGGCAGCGCCGCGAGCCGGGCGGCCAGGTCTTCGAGGGCGGGCAGGATCTCGGGACGCAGGTGCTTGCGCACGGCGGCCTCGTCGGAGACGACCTCGTCCACGAGCAGGAAGCGCGCCAGGCGCGCCATCTCGACGAGCGTCTTGCTGCGTTCGCGCAGGAGTTCGATGAGCCGCGCGAGCGACGCGTCGAGGGCGACGGGCCGCCCGGCCTCGGCCTCGAAGAAGGGGCGCGCGCGCTCGAAGAGCGCGTCGCCGGGGAGCGTCTTGATCCAGTGCTGGTTCAGCCAGGCGAGCTTGCCGGGATCCGCCTGGCCGGCGGAGCGGTGCACGCCCGCGAGGTCGAAGTGGTCGCGGATCTCCTGCATCGAGAAGATCTCCTGGTCGCCGTGGGACCAGCCGATGCGCGCGAGCCAGTTGCACAGCGCCTCGGGGAGGTAGCCCTGGTCGCGGAAGTCCTGGACCGACACCGGATCGCGTCGCTTGGAGAGCTTCTTGCCCTCGGCGTTCACGATGAGGGGCAGGTGGGCGAAGCGGGGGGGCGGGCGCTCCAGCGCGTCGTAGAGCGCGAGCTGGAGCGCCGTGTTCAGGTGATGGTCGGCGCCGCGGATCACGTGGGTGATCCCCATGTCGAGGTCGTCCACGACCACCGCCAGGTGGTAGAGGGGCGTCCCGTCGCTGCGGCGGATGATGGCGTCGCCGATCTCGGCGGCGTCCTTGCCGCTCGGCCCGAACACGAGGTCGTCCCACTCGAAGCGGCCCTCGGCCGGCAGGCGCAGGCGCACCACGTGCGGTCCGGAGTCGGGGCCGTGCTTCGCGTCGCGGCAGCGCCCGTCGTACACCCAGTTGCGTCCCGCGGCGATGGCGGCCTGGCGGCGCGCCTCGATATCCTGGGCGCTGCACGTGCAGCGATACGCGTGGCCCTTCTCGACGAGCTGCTCCACCAGCTCGGCGTGGCGGACGCGGTGCTCGCTCTGGCGGAAGATCGCGCCGTCCCAGTCGAAGCCGAGCCAGGCGAGGCCCTCGACGATGGCCGCCTCGGACTCGCTCGTGGAGCGCTCGAGGTCCGTGTCCTCGATGCGCAGGCAGAGCTCCCCCCCGTGGCGGCGCGCGAAAGCCCAGTTGAAGAGCGCGGTGCGCGCGCTCCCGAGGTGCAGGAAGCCCGTCGGGCTCGGCGCGAAGCGCGTGCGGACCTTCGACATGGCGGGAGGATACCGTCCCCCGAGGACCGTCCCCGATGTGAAGACCGTCCCCGTGGCAAAGACCGTCCCCGGTCGAAAGCTGGTGCCCCGGGGGAGAGGGGAGATTCGACGGCCCGCCGTGGATCCCGAGTTGACGGCCCGCGCCTCGCTCTGCTATCCGAGCCGGCATCGAATCCCCCTTCCATTTCGCGGGTTTGTCCCGCATGGGTCCGATGAAGCTCGCGGTGGATCGCCTGAGCGACTCGCCGACCGGATTCGAGCTCGAAGCCGATCCGGAGTGGTGGAGCGAGACGTGCGTCCGCGTGCCCGAGCTCGCGGGCGCCTCGCGCGAGGGGTTCACGCTCGCGGGGAGCGCCCATCGCATGGGCGCCGACGTCTTCCTCGAGGGCACGGCGAGCGGCTCCGTCGAGCTCACGTGCGGCAGGTGCTCGAGGCGCTATCGTCACTCGCTTCGCGAACCCTTCCGTCTCGTGCTCGAGCCCGCGGCGGAGCGGGTGCCGGCGGATCCCGAGGGCGCCGCAGCCCTGGCGCGCAACGGGATCTGCCTCAGCGACGAGATCGAGGCGGGCTGGTTCCGGGGCAGCGCGATCGACCTCGGGCCCTACTTCCGGGAGCTCTTGGCGCTCGCGCTTCCCGTGCAGCCGCTGTGCCGCGAAGATTGTCGAGGGCTGTGTCCGCGCTGCGGAGTGGATCGGAACGTGGAGAGCTGTGGCTGCACGCCGCTCAGGGCGAGCTCTCCCTTCGCCGTGCTGGGCAGGCTCAAGGTCCCGAGCCCCGAAGGAGAGAAGTGATGGCGGTTCCGAAGCGCAGGAAATCGAAGGCGCGGCGCGATCAGCGGCGCAGCCACGACGCGCTCGTGGCGCCGGCGCGCTCCGACTGCCCGCAGTGCCACCAGCCCAAGCCTCCGCACCGCGCGTGCCCGAACTGCGGCACGTATCGCGGCCGCGAGGTAATGGAGACCGCGGAGGTCTAGCGCCCGTGCTCGCGCTGGTCTTCCCCGGCCAGGGCTCCCAGGAAGTGGGCATGGGACGCGACGCGTTCCTGGGATCCGCCGCGGCGCGCGCGGTCTTCGAGGCCGCGGACGCGGCCCTCGGCCTGCCCCTGTCGCGCATCTGCTTCGAAGGACCCGAGGAGGAGCTGCTCTCCACGGCGCTCCAGCAGCCCGCGATCCTCACCACGAGCGTCGCCTGGCTGCGCGCGCTGGAGGAGGTGTGCAGCGTCGAGCCCGCCTACGTGGCCGGCCACAGCCTCGGCGAGTACGCGGCGCTCGTGGCGGCGGGCTCGCTGCCCTTCGAGGAGGCGCTCGCCCTCGTCCACGCGCGGGGTCGCTTCATGCAGGAAGCGGTGCCCCCGGGCCGCGGCGCCATGGCGGCGGTGCTCGGCTGCGGCCCGGAGCTGGTGGAGCAGGCCTGCGAGGCGGCGCGCGGCGAGACGGGGCTCGTCGTGGAGGTGGCGAACTACAACTCGCCCCAGCAGACGGTCGTGGCGGGCGACGCCGTCGCGGTGGAGGTGGCGTGCACGCACGCGCGCCGCGCCGGCGCGAAGCGCGCGATCCCGCTCCAGGTGTCGGCCCCGTTCCACTGCCGGCTCATGGCGCCCGCCGCGGAGAAGCTCGCGGGGGAGCTCGCGCGGGTGCGCTTCGCCGACCCCGTGCCGCCCGTGGTGACCAACGTGGAGGCCGAGCCGAACGCGTCGGGCGCGCGCGTCGCGGAGCTCTTGCGCCGGGGGGTGACCGCCCCCGTTCGCTTCAGCGAGCTCGTGCGGCGCATGGCCGCCCTGGGCGTCGGCGCGGTCCTCGAGGTGGGTCCGGGCCGCGTGCTCTCGGGCCTCGTGGCGCGCATCGATCCCCGCCTCGCCCGGGCCGGCCTCGGGTCCTGGGCGGAGCTTTCGTCGAGCGCGGATTTCGTGTACCAGAACCGGTGAGGGATCGGGGGCCGGCGGCGCGGGGGACGGGGGGTCCTCGCGGGGGCGCCCATCGGAAGCGGAGGGGTCGATGCAACTCGAAGACCGGGTCACGGAGATCATCGTCGAGCAGCTCGGAGTCGCGCGGGAGGAGGTGGTTCCCGAGGCCTCCTTCATCGACGATCTCGGCGCAGACTCCCTCGACATCGTCGAGCTCGTGATGGCGATGGAGGAGGAGTTCGACGTCGAGATCCCCGACGACGACGCCGAGAAGATCCAGACGATCGGCGACGCCGTCTCCTATCTCAAGGAGAAGCTGGCCGCGGCATGACCCCATGAGCGCGCGCGCGCACGAGCGCCGTCGGGTCGTCGTGACGGGCCTGGGGGCGGTGACGCCCCTCGGCGTGGACGCGCCGTCGAGCTGGGAGGCCGCGCTCGCGGGCCGCTCGGGCGTGGGTCCCGTGACGCGCTTCGCCCCGGCCGCGCAGCCGGTGCGCATCGCGGCCGAGGTTCGCGCGCCCCTCGACACCTCCGGCATCCCGCCGAAGGAGCTGCGCCGGCTCGACCGCTTCGTCCTGCTCGCCGCGCTGGCGGCGGGCGAAGCGCTGCGCGACGCGGAGCTCGCGTGCGACGCCGGCGCGCCGGACGACCGCTTCGGCGTCGCGATCGGATCGGGCATCGGCGGCGTGGGCACGCTGCTCGAGAACCACCGCCAGCTTCTCGCGGGCGAGCGCAGGCTCTCGCCCTTCTTCATCCCCATGACGATCGCGAACATGGCGGCGGGCTTCGTCGCGATCCGCCACGGTCTGCGCGGTCCGAACCTGTGCACGACGACGGCGTGCGCCTCGGGCGCCCACGCGATCGGCGAGGCCGCCCGGCTGATCGAGCGCGGCGACGCGGACGCCATGCTCGCGGGCGGCTCGGAGGCGGTGGTGAACGAGCTCGTGGTGGCGGGCTTCGCCGCGCTGCGCGCGCTCTCCACGCGCAACGACGAGCCCGAGCGCGCGAGCCGACCGTTCGACCTGGAGCGCGACGGCTTCGTGGTGGGCGAGGGCGCGGCGGTGCTGGTGCTCGAAGCCCTCGACCACGCCCGCGCGCGCGGCGCGCGGCCGCGGGCCGAGCTCGCGGGCTACGCCGCGGCTGCGGACGCCGGCCACATCGCGGCGCCGGACGAGAGCGGCGAGGGCGCGGCGCGCTGCATGCGCGCGGCGCTGGCGGACGCCCGGGTCGCGCCCGGGGAGCTGGGCTACGTGAACGCGCACGCCACCGCGACCCCCGCCGGCGACCTCGCCGAGGCGCGCGCGATCCGCCGGGTGCTGGGCCCCGCCGCCGAGCTCGTGCCGGTCTCCGCCACGAAATCCATGACGGGCCACCTGCTCGGCGCCGCGGGCGCCGTGGAGGCGTTCTTCTGCGTGCGCGCCCTGGAGACGGGCTGGCTCCCGCCCACGACGAACCTCGACCGGCCCGACCCGGAGTGCGCCCTCGACCACGTCGCGCACAAGGCCCGCCACGCCCCGGCGCGGGTCGCGCTCTCCAACTCCTTCGGTTTCGGCGGGACCAACGCTACCCTCGTGCTCCGACGCTGGGAGGAGTGAATGGGGGATCGGGTCCATCTCGCGGGCGACCACCGGGGCGTCGCCCTGAAGCAGGCCCTCGCCGAGAGGCTCCGCAAGGCGGGCATCGAGGTGGAGGACTGCGGGCCCTTCTCGGCGGACCCGGTGGACTACCCCGATTTCGTCGCGCCCGCGGCCGAGGCGGTCTCCTCGGGGCGCGCCGCGCGCGCCA
>DASRUS010000199.1:0-2745 GCA_035687825.1 Myxococcota bacterium
CGCTCGTGCACGTCGAGGCGGTCGAGCCGCCCGTGGAGCTTCCCGATCTCGCTCCCGAGGCTCGCCACCGCCGAGCGCCGCCGCTTCTGCTGGAGGAGCCCGCGCGTGTCGTGATCCTTCGGCCCCGCCTGCCGGAGCGCGCGCCTCATCCGCGACTCCTTGGTCTCGCGCTCGCGCCTTGTGTCCGCGAGGCGGCGGCGGAGCTCGCGCTTCTCGGATTGGACGCGCTGGTAGGCGTCGAGCTCCGCGCGCTCCTCCCGCTCCCAGGACGCCCGCGCCTTCGAGTAGGAGCCCCGCCAGGCGCGGATCTCCCCGAAGCGGAAGCGCAGCGTCTCGCGCGTGAGGGCGTCCAGCAGCGCGCGGTCGTGGGAGACGACGAGGCCGACGCCGGCCCAGCCCCGCAGCGCGTGGAGGAGCCGCGCGCGCGCCTCGGCGTCCAGATGGTTCGTGGGCTCGTCGAGGATCAGGACGCCCGGATCCGCGAAGAGCGCCGCCCCCACCTGCCACCGCTTGCGCTCGCCGGGGGAGAGGGAATCCCAGCGTCCGAGATCCTCCGGCGCGAGATCGAGCCGGGCCCGCAGGCGCTGCGCCTCGCCGTCCTCCGCTTCCGCGAAGGCGTTCACGTCCTCGGCCGCGCGCTCCACCGTCTGGGGGCACAGGCGCACGGCGAGCCCGGGCGGGGTCACGCGCACCTCGCCCGCGTCGGGCCGGAGCTCCCCCAGCACGAGGCGCAGGAGCGTGGTCTTGCCCGCCCCGTTGGGACCCACGATCCCCGTCCAGCCCGGGCGGAGCTCCAGCGTGCAGTCCGTGAGGAGCGGGACCGAATCGGTGTAGGAGAAGCAGGCGTGCGAGAAGACGACGGAGGCAGACCGGTGCATGACGGCGGCTCGCTGCGAGGGCGGCCGGATGCAAGATCCGCCGCGGGGGTTCGCGTTCGACCGGCGCGCACACAGGGTGCGCATCCGGTCCCTGGGCTCGAGCTAGCCGTCGTGCCTCATGCCGTCCTGCCGCCTCCTCGGGGTGACGGGAGCATACCGACGCCGCTTCAGGCGTCCACCCCGTTCCGCTGGATCACGTCCGCGAAGAACCGCGCGCTCGCCTTCGGAATGCGCTGCTGCGTCTCGTAGTCGGTCCAGATGATCCCGAAGCGCTTCGAGTAGCCGAACGACCACTCGAAGTTGTCGAGCAGCGACCACACGTAGTAGGCGCGCACGTCGCAGCCGTCGGCGATGGCGCCGTGCAGGCCCGCGAGGAAGCCGCGCAGGAGGCCGAGCCGGAGCTGGTCGTCCACGACGCCGTCCTTGGGCGCCGTCGCGTCGCAGGCGCCGTTCTCCGTGATGTAGATCCTGGGCTTCCCGTACTCGCGCGAGACCCAGCGCACGAAGTCGCCGAGGGCGTGGGGCGCCTGCTCGTAGCCCATCTCGGTGAGCGGCAGCGTGGGCGGCGCGTCGCGGAAGCCCACGCCGCGCGCCGGATCGGCGAGGATGCGCCGGCGGCTATAGAGGTTCACGCCGAGAAAGTCGGTGGGTGCGGCGATCGTCTCGAGATCGCCCACCTCGATGGGGAGCGCGGCGCCGTGCGAGCCGTAGTAGCGCACCACGCTCTCCGGGTAGCCGCGCCCGTAGACCGGGCCGTGGTAGAGGCGGGTGTCGAAGTCGCGGGCGAGCTCGGTCGCGGTGAGCGTCTCCTCGCGGTCGTCCGCGGGCTCGTGGCTCGAGTTCGCATTCGTGATCCCGATCTCGGCGCCCGGCCGCGCGGCGCGGAGCGCCTGCACCGCGAGTCCGTGGGAGAGGAGCAGGTGGTGCGTCACGCGCGCCGCGATCTTCAGGTCGCGGATCCCCGGCGCGAGCACGCCGAAGAGGTGTCCCATGGCGGCGGTCACGATGGCCTCGTTGTGCGTGATCCAGCGGGTCACGCGGTCGCCGAGACGCTCGATCATCGTGGTCGCGTAATCGGAAAAATGCTTGGCCGTGTCGCGGTTCGCCCAGCCGCCGAGATCCTGGAGCGCCTGGGGAAGATCCCAGTGGTAGAGCGTCGCGCACGGGCGGATCCCCTGGGCGAGGAGCTCGTCCACGAGCCGGTCGTAGAACGCGAGACCCTGCTCGTTGCGCTTGCCCGCCCCGAAGGGGATCACGCGCGGCCACGAGATCGAGAAGCGATACGTCTGGAGGCCGAGCCCGCGCATGAGCGCCACGTCGTCGCGGAAGCGGTGGTAGTGGTCGCAGGCCACCGCGCCCGAGTCGCCGTTCTGGACGCGGCCGGGTTGCAGGCAGAAGACGTCCCAGATCGAGAGGCCCTTCCCGTCCTCGAGGGAGGCGCCCTCGATCTGGTAGGCCGCGGTGGCGGCGCCCCACTCGAAGCCCTGCGGAAACGCGTGGAACTTCACGGAGCCTCCTCGGCCAGCAGCCCACGCGCGACCTCGCCGTCCACGGGGCGCCCCGCCTCGATCCCGAGCAGGTGCGCCACCGTCGGGTGCACGTCGATGGCGCGCACGCGCTCCACCTCGCGCCCCTTCGCGATCCCGTCGCCCCAGGCGTACAGGATCCCCGCCATGCCCGGCGTGTCCGGCGGATAGCCGTGGCTCGCCTTCAGCGAGAAGCGCGCCCACACGAACTCGGGACCCCAGTCGCCGAGCCAGCGGAGCCAGCTCGGCCAGCGCCCCACGTCCTCGATGAAGTAGGGCGGCCGCGCCGAGAGGATGAGATCTCCCGCGCGCGCGCCGTTGCCGAGGTGCGCGTAGGGCGG
>DASRUS010000200.1:0-10169 GCA_035687825.1 Myxococcota bacterium
CTCCAGATCCACGACCCCCACGCGCTCGATCCCCGGGCTCTGGATGGCGCGCACGAGGCCGGCGAGGTCCAGACCCTTGCCCGCCCGCCAGGCGTCCTCCAGGAGCTTCGCGAGCAGGATGTGCTCGCGGCTGCGCAGCGGGTCCGCCTCGACGCCGAGCAGCGCGAGGAGCCCCGCAACGCTGGCCCCCACGCGCTCGCGCAGCAGGTCCGCGTCGGCGGCGAGCGCCGCGGGCGGGGCGTCGAAGGAGCGCAGCACCGAGAGCGGCAGGCCCGCGCTGCTCCCCGGCGTGTAGCGCCACGTCCACCGCGTCTCGCAGCCGGGCGATGCGCGCCCCGTCCTGCCCCCATTCCGCGAGCCCCTTCCCCCAGAGCTCCGCCACCGCGCGCGCGTGCTCGTCGGGCGAGCGCCCCGCGCGCTCCGCCTCGGCTGGGTCGATCCACGGCCGGAAGTCGGAGGGTCGGAGCTCCGGGAACGTGAGCAGGAGATTTCCGAGGTCGCCCTTGGGATCGATGGCGATCGCGGGGATCCCGTCGAGCGCCGCCTCCTCGAGGAGCGTGACGCACAGGCCCGTCTTCCCGCTGCCCGTCATGCCCACGCACACCGCGTGCGTGGTCAGGTCCTTCGCGTCGTAGAGCAGGAGCTCGTTCGTGACGGCGCCGCGCGCCGCGTCGAAGAGGCGGCCGAGATAGAACGCGCCGAGCTTCTCGAAGCTCTCGGGCAGCTAGTCTTCCCCCGGGCGCTCCGCGCCCGCGACGTTCACGCGGTTCTCGACGCGCATCACGCCGGGGACGGAGCGCGCGACCTCCAGCGCCGCCGCGGCGGTGCGCTCGTCGGGCACGCTCCCGCGCAGCTCGACGACGCCCCGCCGCACGTCGGCGTCGATGGCCACGTGGCGCAGTCGCTCGTCCTCGAGCAGCCGCTTCTGGACGGCGCGGAAGAGCGCCGCGTCCGTGGCCTTGAGGTCCACCCGCGACTCGGCCTCGCGCAGCTGCTCCTCCGCCTCGCGGAGCTGCCGCTCGGCCTCCGCGAGCTCCGCCTGCGACACCTCGAGGCGCGCCCTGCGCTCCTCCACCGCGCGCTGCGCCTGCTCCACCGACTCTCGCGCCGCGGTCAGGGCCTGGGCGGCGAGACGGAAATCGGCCTCGTCGCCCCCGTCGCAGCCCGCGGCGAGCGCGGCGACGACGAGGACCGCGCGCAGTCTCACCCGGAACGAGCGGACGCCCATGGGGATCAGGCGGGCGCGGGAGACGTGCAGAAGGCGCAGCGGCGAGCCGCCTTCGGGATCTCCGAGAGACACTCGTTGCACTTCTTCGTCGTCGGCTCCGCGGGCGCTTCCTGCTTCTTCATCCGCTCCACGGCGCGCACGAGCAGGAACACGGCGAGGGCCACGATCAGGAAGTCCAGCACCAGGTTCAGGAACGCCCCGTAGTTGATCGTGACCGCGCCGGCCTCCTTGGCCGCTGCGAGCGTCTGGTAGTCGCCCCCGGAGAGATTGATGAAGAAGTCCGCGAAGTCGATTCCGCCCAGCAGCAGACCGATCGGCGGCATCAGCACGTCGCCCACGAACGAGCTCACGATCTTCCCGAACGCCGCCCCGATGATGATGCCCACCGCCATGTCGAGGACGTTGCCTCGCATGACGAACTTCCTGAAATCGCCGAGCATGCCGACTGCTTCCCGGGTCTCGCGCCGTCCTGGGCCCCTACTGGTCCGTCGCCGCCTTCGCCTCGTCGAGCGCGTCCTTCACGGCCTGATTGGTCGGATCCCCGGCCAGCGCCTGCGTGCAGACGGGAATCGCGTCCGCGAACTTGCCCGCGGCGACGAGGTCGAGGCAGCCCTGGGATCCACCGCCGGTCATGGCATCCGCCGCCGCGTCCGCAGCGTCGCTGGCTGCGTCGGCCGCGTCACTGGCTGCATCACTGGCCGCGTCGACCGCGTCACTGGCCGCCTCGCTCGCCGCGTCGGCCGCGCCATTCGCCTTGTCCATCGCGGCGTCGGCTGCGTCGGCCGCCGCCTCCGCTGCGGCGTCCGCCGCCTTGCCGGCTTCCTCCGCCGCGGATCGCGCCGCCTTGCCCGCTGCGGTCGCGGCGTCCTCCATGGCCTCGCCGGCCTTCCCCGCGTCGTCGCGGCCACAGGCCGCCAAGCCCAGGCCCAGACAAACCACCAGCATCGCGAGTCGTCGCATGTGTGATCCCTCCTTCATCCCAGAGACGGACACGGGCCTCGGGAGGCGCCGAAGCGCCTCCCGAGGCCGCACTCGAGCTCGAGCCGGATCCGGCTCGCTGCGACCGGCGTCGCTACTGGAGCCGCAGCTCCACGCGGCGGTTCAGCGCGCGCCCCTCGGCCGTCTCGTTGGTCGCGATCGGGGAGCTCTCCCCGAATCCCTTCGCCGAGAGCCGCGACGAGGACACGCCCTTGCCCGCCAGGTAGTCCATCACCGAGTTCGCGCGGCGCTCCGACAGACCCTCGTTGTAGGCATCGGTGCCGACCGCGTCCGTGTGACCTTCCACCGACACGCTGCGGCTCGGGCAATCGCCCAGGGCGTCCTGGAGCAGCGCGGTCGCCTCGTCGAGGATCACCGCGGCGTCGGGGCGGATCTGCGCCCGGTCGAAGTCGAAGTTCACGCCGCGCAGACGGATGACCTCCGCGCAGCGGTCCACCGCCGGAGCCGGCTTCGGCGCGGGCGCGGGCTTCACCACCGGAGCGGGCGGCGGAGCTTCCTCCTCGGCGAGGAGCTTGCACAGGAGATATCCGGCGCCTCCGCCCACCAGCAGACCGGCCGCTCCGTACGCGGCGATCTCGTCGCCGTCGTGGCCGGGCGTCTCGGTGCCCGCGTACGCGCCGCCGCCGCCGCCCAGCGCCGCGCCCACCGCGGCGCACGCGAGCGGGTCGGGCGCGGTCGCGCACGCCGACACGAGCGCTCCGATGAGTAGAACCGAAAGCAATCGAAGGACCTGCATCGTTGTCTTCTCCTCGGCCGCGGGGGCGGCCATCAGTCGAGCCGAACGGGCACCGTCACGCCACCCGGACGGACGTTACCAATCGCCCCGGCCGGCGCGCTATTGCACCAGCCGTAGCTCCACGCGGCGGTTCAGCGCGCGTCCGTCGCGGGTATCGTTCGGCGCGATCGGGGAGCTCTCCCCGAGCCCCTTCGCCGAGAGCCGCGACGCGTCCACGCCCTTGTCCGCCAGGTAGTCCATCACCGCGTTCGCGCGGCGCTCCGAGAGGGTCTGGTTGTAATCGTCGGCGCCGGTCGCGTCGGTGTGACCTTCCACCGACACGCTGCGGCTCGGGCACTCGCGCAGCGCGTCCGAGAGCAACGTGGCCGCCTCGTCGAGGATCACCGCGGCGTCCGGGCGGACCTCCGCCCGATCGAAGTCGAAGTTCACGCCGCGCAGGCGGATCACCTCCGCACAGCGATCCACCGTCGGAGTCGGGGCCGGCGCGGCCTTCGGCGCCGGGGGCGGCGGCGGCGGGGGAGCCTCCTCCTCGGCGAGCGCCTTGCAGAGGAAGTAGGCGCCGGCTCCGCCGAGCGCGGCGCCCGCGAGCCCCATGCCGATCATGCCCGCCGTCTCGTGGGCGTCGTTCTTCGTGTTGTCACGGATCGCCGCGCCGCCGGCCACACCACCGCCGAGACCGAGCAGGATGCCGACCTGCGCGCACATTGTAGGGTCCGGCGAGGAGGCGCACGCGCTCGAGAGTACCGCTACCGCTGCGAGCGAGAGCCCACGGTTCCGCTTCATGCAGGGTCCTCCGCCAGATCCCCCGGGACTCAGCCGAGGGCGCATGCGAGCATCCTACGGATCCGCGCGGCGAATTGCGACGAAAACGAGCGGAGCGCGCGTTCCGAGCGGGTCTGGATCGCTTCAATCGAGGGTGAAAAGACCCAGCTCCGACCAATCGGGCTCCACACCACCCGGAGAACCTCCGAATCGGTCACGAACCGCGTTCGCCCGGCTCTGCACGGAGGCGCCGGTTGCGGGCCCGCGGCGACTCCCGGACCTTCGCGAGCCGTGACCCCGGGTGAGAGGGCGGTGGAGCCCGAGAGTCCACTCTCCGAAGCGCAGCGCGCGCTCGGGCGCCGCCTCGCGTGGTCGAGCCACTCGGCGGCGATGACGCACCGCTTCGTGTTCACCCAGGATCTTCCGACGCTCGCGCTGATCTCGCTCGGCGCGAGCGAGACCGTGCTCGGGATCCAGCGCTCCCTCGAGCGCTTCGCGCAGGTGCTCCAGCTCCCGACGCTCCGCCTGGTGGGCGTCGTGCGCAAGCGCTCGATCCTGATCGCGGGCCAGGCGCTGGCGGTGGCCGGCGGGCTCCCCCTCGTCGTGTTCGGTTGGCTCGGCGGGCGCGGCGACCTCGCCATCCCCCTCGCCCTCGCGAGCCTCGCGGTCGTGTGCGTCGGGATCGTGATCGCGCAGACCGTCTGGTTCCCGATGCTGCGCGGCTTCGTCGAGCCCGCGCGCATCGGGAGCTTCTTCGGGATCCTGCGCTCGATCTGGCACGTCGCGCTGATCGTGTACTTCCTGGCCGCGCAGCGCTGGCTCACCGCGCACCCGGGATCGTTCGGGGTGCTCTTCGGCGCGGCCACGCTGCTCGGGCTCGCGCGCATCGGGCTCCTCGCCCGCTTCCCCGAGGCCGAGGGCGAGCGCGGCACGACGGTGCGGATCCGCGAGGCCGTGTCCCTCCTGCGCAGCGACGTGCGCCTGCGCCGCTACCTCACGGGGGTGGGGCTCGCGGGCGCCGCGCACCGCGCCGTGCTCCCGTTCGCGATCGTCTGGATGAAGCGCGTGATGGGGCTCTCCGACGGCGAGGTGGTGCTGCTCGCGACGCTCGCGCAGTGCGCGGGCGGGCTCGTCTCGCTCTACCCCTTCGGCCGCCTGGTGGACCGCGCGGGGCCGTGGCCCGTGTTCCGGGGGACGGGCCTCGCGCTCGCGGTCCTCTTCGCGCTGCTCCTGCTGCTCTCGGAGTCGAGCTCGCCGGCGCCGCTGGTCGCCTTCTTCTTCCTCGCGGCCGCGCTCGTCTCGGGCTTCGGTGTCGCCGACACGCATCTCCTCTTCTCGCTCACGCCCGTGCACGCGCCCAGCCGACACCTGGTGGTGTCGGACGTGACGACGAGCCTCGTCTACGGGCTCGCGCCCTTCGCCGCGGGCGTGCTCCTCGACGTCGCCCTGGCGCGCGGCGTGCCGCCCCTCGCGGCGTACCGTGGGCTCTTCGCGGGGGGAGCGCTCCTCGCCGCGCTCTCCCTGGTGCCGCTGCGTCACTTCCGGCGTTGAGAGGCGGGTGCCGCGCCGGGGCCCGCTCCGCCGCCCTCACGCGGGCGTGAAGACGCGACCGTCGATCGAGCCGCGCAGGACCCCGTCGGGGTGCGCCTCGCTCGCGTCCGCGACCCGGGCGAGGCGGCGCACCGTCGCGAGGCGCAGCGGCAGGAGCTCCTCCCACGGGAGCGCCACGAGCCAGGCCGCGCGCCGGCCCCGCCGCCAGGCGCGGAAGTCGTAGCGGAGCCAGCCCCAGCCGAGAGCGCGCCAGGCCTCGAGGGCGGCGCCGAACGTGAGCAGCGCCTGGCCGCGTCCGCCGAACTGGGCGAGGGAGAACGCCAGCAGCGTCGCCTCGCCCACCTCGTCCGTGCCGTAGCCGGTGAGCACGTGGAAGAGATCGTGGGCGAGGAGGCTGCGATCGCGGAACCACGCGCGCAGCTCGTCGAGGGGCGGGACGCCCTCCTCGCGCTCCCAGCGCGCCTGGACCCGGGACTGCACCGCGAGGAGCCCGCCGGGCTCGAACTGGTTCTGGCCGAGGTACGCGAGGTAGGCGCGACCGAAGCTCCCCTCCGGAAGACGCGCGAGCGTCTCGCGATCCGAGAGGACCCCGAGGAGGGACGGTCGCTCCGTGAGGAGCGCCCTCCCGCTCGCGCTCGCCGCGAAGCGCTGGAAGCTGCGCTCGAACTGACGGTTGCCGAGCGCGTAGACGAGATGGACGGCCCGGTCCGTGTCCTCGGGGTCGTCGAGCAGCGCGCGCAGCTCGCGGAGCGCGCGCCGCCAGCGGACCGGTTGCGGCGGCGGAGGCCGCGGGATGCGGAGCACGTCACGGGTCGGATCGCGAGGCTCGGGATGGGTCATCGCTTTCTCCTTGCGCGGGCGCGCGGAAGGGGGGTCGGCCGGTGGCGCGAGATCCACGCGGTCGGCACCGACAGGTCGGGAAGTGGCTCCGAACGGTCCCCGGCCGCGGCGACCCGGCCGAGGAAGACCTCGGCGGCCCGGCCCATGCGCTCGCGCAGCGACCCCGAGGTGTCGTCGTAGAGCCAGTGGGTGATCGTGCCGTTGGCGAGGCTGTCGAAGGCGCAGGCGAGGTCCGTGGGTCCGACCGCGCCCGCCAGCTCGCCGCGCTCCTGGCCGCGGGCGAGCAGGCGCTCGAGCCGCTCGAGGGCGCGCTCGCGCGCCCGCGCCGCTTCGCCGCCCTCCTCGAGCCCCACCTGGATCTTCACGATCTCGCGGAAGACGCCCCGGTAGAAGCCGTGGAACTGCTCGATGCCCGAGCCCATGTGATCGAAGAGCGCGCGCACGAGGGTCGGCGTCGACGTCTTCTCGTCGGCCAGCGCCCGCTCGAGCATGCCGGCCCAGTAGGCGAGGACCCCCTCGATGATCGCCTCGACGAGGGCGTGCTTCGAGCCGAAGTGGTTGAAGACGGTGGCGCGGGCGACCCCGGCCTGCTCGGCGACCTCGGTCATGGTGACGGCGTCGAAGCCGCGGCTGCCGAACAGCGCGAGCGCCGCGTCGACGATGCGGCCCCGCTGGGCGTCGCGGTCCGAGTCGCGGCGGGCGGGCTTCATTGGACTCGAGTCTAACACGCGATTGGACTCGAGTCCAATTCCGGTGTGCTCTCGTATCTTTCTGGAAGAACTGAGGAAATCTCGTGGGTCCCGGGGGCGCCCGAGGCCCTCACCCGACGCCGGGCGGCCGCCGCTCGCGCCAGGGCAGCGCCCGCTCGAGCTGCGCCGCCACGGCGAGGAGCCGGTCCTCGCGCCCGTACGCTGCGACGAGCTGCGCGCCCACCGGCAGGCCCGACGCCGTCCAGTGTAGAGGCAACGAGATCGCCGGCTGGCCCGTCTGGTTGAAGGGCGAGGTGAAGGCGCCGAAGGGGGCGGAGCGCAGGAAGCCGCGCAGCGGCTCCTCTCGCGTCGAGCCGAGCTCGCCGAGGCGCGGCGGCGGCTCGGCGGTGGTGGGCGTGAGCAGCAGGTCGAAGCCCTGCTCCCACCACCCGGCCATGCGCCGTCCGAGCCGGTGCACGAATTCGATCGAGGCGAGGTACTGCGCCACGGAGGTCTTCCGCCCGTGCTCCG
Source organism: Myxococcota bacterium (assembly GCA_035687825.1). Lineage (GTDB taxonomy): Bacteria > Myxococcota_A > UBA9160 > UBA9160 > DASRUS01 > DASRUS01. The sequence goes on from DASRUS010000200.1 coordinate 7,337, forward strand.
CCACCGCCCAGGTGAGGGGTTCGACGTCCCCGGGCCCGACCTCGCGCCCCACCCGCTCGCCCGCCACCTCGAGGGCGCGCGCCACGTTGCACGCGACCACGCGCACGAAGGCGCCGACCGCCTCGGTTCCCTCCAGCGCCGCGGGGTGCGACTCCTCCACGCGATGGCCGAGCCCGTCCAGCGCGCGCGCCGCGCGCCGCACGACCTCGGCGCACTCGGGATGCACGCTGATCCCCTCGCGCGGCGAGCGCGCGAGAAAGCCGATGCGCAGCCGCCCGGGATCGCCCGCCGCCGCTGCGCTGAAGCTTCGCGGCGGAGGCGGAGCGTAGTAGGGATCGCCCGGCATGGGTCCGGAGAGCACGTCCAGGAGCGCCGCGGTGTCGCGCACGGAGCGCGTGACGACGAGCTCGCACGAGAAGCCGGCCCAGCGCTCGCCGAGGGACGGCCCGAAGGAGCAGCGCCCGCGCGTGGGCTTGAGACCCACGAGCCCGCAGTGCGCCGCCGGGATGCGGATGGATCCGCCGCCGTCGCTCGCGTGCGCCGCGGCCACCATCCCCGACGCCACCGCCGCCGCAGAGCCCCCGCTCGAGCCGCCCGCGCTGTGCTCGGGGTCCCAGGGGTTGCGCGTCGCGCCCCACGCCTCGGGCTCCGTCGTGGGGAGCAGCCCGAGCTCGGGCGTGTTGGTGCGGCCGAGGGAGACGAAGCCCGCACGGCGCAGGCGCGCGGCGAGGAAGCTGTCCTGCGCCTCGACGAGACCCGCCTCCTTGAGCAGCCGCATGCCCGCCGCGTAGGGCGCCCCCGCCTCGGCGCCGCCGAGATCCTTCATGAGGAAGGGGACGCCGCGGAAGGGCGCGCCGGCCGCCTCGCCTGCGCCCTCGAGGTCCTTCGCGAGCCTCCGCGCGCGCTCGAAGGCCGGGAGGATCACCGCGTTGAGCTGCGGATCGAGCTGCTCGATGCGCGCGATGGCCGCGTCCACGAGCTCCGCGGGCGAGAGCTCGCCGCGGCGCACGAGCTCCGCCTGATCCACAGCGTCGAGCCAGGCGAGGTCGGGCGTGGGGTTCGACATGGGAGCCTCCTCTAGCGCAGCGCCGCGTCCACGACCTTCGTCCCCGCCGGCGGGTCGAGGTCGATCTTCGCCACCTCCATGAGCCGCGCGACCGTCATGTAGAAGCCGATGGCGAGGATCAGCTCGACGATCTCGCGCGGCGAGAGGTGCTTCGCCACGGCGTCGAAGGTCGCCTGCGAGCACCCGACGTCGCGCACCACCTCGCCGGTGAAGCGCAGCACCGCGCGCTCGAGCTCGTCGAAGCAGTCCGCCGCGGGGTCGCCTCGCTCGAGCGCCGCGATCTGCGCGTCGCTCGCGCCCACGGCCTTCGCGATCGGCACGTGCTGCACCCACTCGTACTCGGCGTGGGAGAGCCGCGCCACGCGCAGGATGGCGAGCTCGCGCAGCTTCGCCGAGAGCTGCTGCTGCCCGAGGATGCTCGTGCCCAGGCGCAGCAGCGGGCGGAAGCTCGTCTCGGCGTGCGCCATGAGCTTGAAGATGTTGAGCTGGATCGGCAGGCGCTCGAACACCTCGCGCACGGGGGCGGGCGCGGCCTTCGGATCGACGTAGGGGATGCGGGCCATGGGACCTCCGGTGCAAGCCAGCATAACCCGGGCGCCCCCCGCGCGGGTGAACTCGAAGCATGGTTGGCCGGGGCGCCCCGTCGGAAGTAGCCTTCCGGCGGGGGGAAAGGAGGAGCGCCCGTGACCACCGAGAGCCGTTACCCCTTCGCGATCGACTCCACGCGCTGGGACGTGCCCGGCCAGTTCGACACGACCTTCCGCTGGGAGTACCAGGTCGGCCGCCCCGGCATGATCACCCTCTACACCAAGGCCAAGAAGCTCCAGTGGGACGCCGACGACCGCATCGACTGGTCCCGCGACCTCGACCCCGAGAACCCCATGGAGCTGCCCGACGAGGCCCTCTCGCTCTACGGCTCCGACGTGTGGAACCGGATGACGAAGCCCGAGCGGGCGAGCCTGCGCCGCCACCAGCAGGCCTGGCAGATCTCGCAGTTCCTGCACGGCGAGCAGGGCGCCCTCATCTGCACCGCGAAGATCGTGCAGCAGGTACCCCACATGGACGCCAAGTACTACGCGGCGACCCAGGTGATGGACGAGGCGCGCCACGTGGAGGCGTACTCGCGGCTGCTGCACGACAAGTTCGCGCTCGCCTACCCGATCACGCCGCCGCTGAAGCAGCTCCTCGACGACGTGATCTCGGACTCCCGCTGGGACATGACCTACCTGGGCATGCAGGTGCTGATCGAGGGGCTCGCGCTGGCCGCCTTCCAGCAGATCCGCGACCAGGCGAAGAACGGCCTCGCGGCCCAGGTGAACGCCTACGTGATGCAGGACGAGGCGCGCCACGTGGCCTTCGGGCGCCTGGCGCTGCGCGACCTGTATCCCCAGCTCACCGACAAGGAGCGCGACGAGCGCGAGGAGTTCGCGGTGGAGGCCTGCTGGCTGATGCGCGACCGCTTCCTCGCCCCCGAGGTCTGGGAGACGCTCGGGCTGCCGGTGAAGGAGTGCATGGAGCACATGGCCGGCTCCGAGCTGATGACGCAGTTCCGCTCGGCGCTCTTCAGCCGCATCGTGCCGACCATCAAGGACATCGGCCTGTGGGGCCCGCGCATCCGCAAGGCCTACGCCGAGATGGGGATCCTGGGCTTCGCCGAAGTGGACGTGGAGGCGCTCATGAAGGACGACGAGCGCGTGGCGGAGAGCCTGGACACGGGGCGTCGCGCCGAGGCTTCTCGCTAGCGCGGGGAGGCGACGTCGCAGATCT
>DASRUS010000201.1:0-27234 GCA_035687825.1 Myxococcota bacterium
CGTGGCGGCGTCTCCCCCGAGGTTGCGCGGGAAGCAGCTCCGCTTCGTATTCATCGCGCCCAGCTTTTGGGACTCGCCCCGGAACTCCCACTGATGATCGAGGACGTACCCCGAGAACATGTAGAAGTCCTCGAGGGTGAACTCGGTCCCGAGCAGCGAATCCGACTTCTGGGTGGTGGCCACCCGCCGCACGCGGCGCAGCGACGGGATGTACGCCCAGGTGTCGTCCTCCTGGGCGGGGTCGGTGTAGCGGTAGAGCAGGAACATCGTTCCGCGCAGGTCGAAGGGGTCCTTCACGTCGAAGAACTCGGCCCACTCGACGTTCGTCCCGGCCTCGAGCTCCGCCGATCCGGGCGGCAGGTCCGCGCGGTGGCTGAAATACGTGCGCCGGTACTCGCCCTGGCCGAGCCGCCAGAGCTCCTTGCCCTCGTTACGCATGTAGCTGAAGCCCCACTGCGGGTAGTTGAAGCCGGACCCGCCCTGCCAGCGGTGGTTCACGTTCCAGGCGAGTTTCTGGGCGAACTGCGGGTCGTCGGGGGTGAGGTCGCAGCGGTGGCCCGTCGCCTGCTTCGCCCACTCCGAGAAGGGGAAGGGCTGGCCGGCCACGTAGTTCACGAGGTGGCCCTGCGCGTCGAGGCTCGGCTGACAGGCGTGGCGGACGCTGGCCTCGACGTACTGGGCATGCGGCGTGTAGTCGCCCGGCGCGGCGATCGTCATCTGCAGGCCCTCCCAGTCCTCGACCACGAAGGGTGTGAGGTCCTCGGGGACGAGCCCGGCGAGCTGCTCCTTGTTGGCGGGCGTGATCACATCGCCGGGGGCGACGTCGGCGGAGCTCGGGTCGGCGCCCGCGAGCCCGAGCGCCAGCGCGACTCCCGCGAAGCGGGCGGGTCGTCGCATGGGATCCTCCTCCGCAGTCCTGCTTCGCAAACCGCGTGCCCGGCTCCCGCGCCCCCACAGGCCCGGCCCCGCTCGCCGCAACGGGATCCAACACCCGACGGTGTGGCCGCGCGCCCCTGGGCTGGGTCGCACCGCCTCGGACGCCCTCGCGACCGGGCAAGCGGCTCCCCTCGCGGTCGGCTCCGGCGTTGGCACGCGCTCTGCAAACCGCTCCGGGCGGAGGGCCACGTCGTCCGCGCAGCGATGCTCCCGTTCGCGCTCCTCGCGCTCGCGGTGCTGCCCGCATCGGCGGGGGCGCCCGACTTCGACCCGAGCCGCCCCGACACCTGGCGGATCCCCCATCCCGACCTCTACGCCGTCGTCGCCCGAGGTGAGCTCGTGTGGGCCGTCGGCTACTGGGGGACGGTCCTGCGCTCGACGGACGCGGGTGCGACCTGGACCGCGATGGAGACCCGCACCCGGGACACCCTCTTCGGCGTCTCGTTCGCCGACGATCTCTCGGGCTGGGCGGTGGGGGAGAACGGCGTCGTGCTCCGCACCGCCGACGGCGGCGCGACCTGGGCTCGGGAGGGGGTCGAGGTGGAAGACGATCTCGGCGAGACGCGACCGCTCGACGTCCACCTGTTCGGCGTCTGCGCGCTCTCTCCCGACGAGGCCTGGGCGGTGGGCGACCTCGGCGTGCTGCTGCGCCGGCGCGCCGGGCGCTGGGAGCGCGTCGCGATCCCCGAGGAGAGCTTCGCCGACGAGAACGTGCCCGACCGGATCCTGAACGCCGTCGACTTCCTCGATCCGCTCCACGGCTGGATCGTGGGCGAGTTCGGGACGACGCTCCGGACGGCCGACGGAGGAGCGACCTGGGTGGGCGAGCGGCGCTTCGTCGGCGTGGCGCAGGACCTCTACCTCTTCGACGTCTCGGCCCTCGACGAGCGCCGCGCGGCGGTCGTGGGGCTCGCCGGGAACGTGCTGGTGACCGAGGACGGAGGCTCCACCTGGGAGCCGCGCCGGGCCGAGACCTCGGCTCCCCTGTATGCGATCGCGTGGGGCGACGAGATCGGGATCGCCGTGGGGAACCGGGGCGAGATGTTCGCGACGGAGGATTCGGGCCGGAGCTGGCTCGAGCCGAAGCGGCCGCGCGTCTTCAACTGGCTCTCGGGCGTCGCCCGGGGGAGCGGGCCTCGCTTCTACGCGGTCGGCGAGAAGGGGCTCGTGCTGCGCTCCGACGACGAGGGGGAGAGCTGGTCCCAGCTCTTCGGTCGCGAGCCGCCTCCGCTCTCCGGGGTTTCGGTGCCCGATCCGGGACGCAGCCGGGAGCTCGGCCCGGAGGGCGTGAAGATCCCCTTCCCGCCGGGCGAGCCGGGGCCCTGAGGCCATGCCGGGGAGCGAAGGCGCCGCCGCGCCCGACGCGATCGACCGCCTCGCCCTCCGCTTCTCGAGGTTCTTCATCCGCCACCGGCGGGTGAACCTCGTCCTGATCGGCGCCGCCACCGCGTTCTTCGGGTACAAGGCGCTCCAGCTCCAGGTCTTCAGCCAGTTCATCGACCTGCTGCCGCGCCAGCATCCCTTCATCCAGGTCTACGAGAAGTACAACCGCCGCTTCGGGAGCGCGAACGTGGTCGCGGCGGCGCTCGTTGCGAAGGGCGGGACCCTCTACGACGAGCGCGTCCTCGAGAAGGTCTACGCCTTCACCGACCAGATCGACAAGGTGGAGGGCGTGGACCACGGCCAGGTCTCCTCGATCACGAGCATCAGCGTGCGCGACCAGGAGATCGACGCCGAGGGCACCCTCCACTCGGCCCAGCTCGTCGGCGACGAGATCGTCTCGCTGCTCGAGGCGCAGTTCTTTGCGCGCCGGGCGATCGCGCGCGCGGCCGCCCGGGACGAGCCCCCACCCGGCGACCTCCCAGCGTTGCGCCGGCTCGTCGAGCGCCGGAAGGGCGAGCTCGCCGAGCTCCTCGCCCCCTCGGCGGCGCTGCGGCTCGAGAAGCTCGAGGATCGCCGCCAGGCGGAGGCGATCGGCGCCCTGCGCCGCGAGGCGGCGGAGCTCGAGTTCCTGGCCCTGCGCCTGGACGAGCTCGGGCCCGATTACCGCCTCGAGGGCGAGGACCTGCGCGGACCGTGGGGGTCGCTGATCCGGCCCGAGCTCCTGCGCGCCGTCCCCGACCGCATCCGCCCCAACAAGCTCGCCTACGGCCGCCTCGTCTCCCTCGACGAGAGCGCGGCCCTCGTGATCGCGGGATTCCTCGAGGGGCGTCTCGACTATCAGCGCATCTTCCGGGAGATCCGGGACCTGAAGCGCGAGCTCGAGGCGGACGGGAGCGTCGAGGTGCACCTGACGGGCATCCCGATCCTCGCCGGCTGGTGCTTCCACTACGCCCCGGAGATCCTCCTCATCCTGGGCGCGAGCCTCGGGCTGCTCGTGGTGCTGCTCGGGGTGTACTTCCGCCGCTGGTACGGCGTCGTGCTGCCCTTCACGGGCGCCGTGGTCTCCGCCATCTGGGGGCTCGGCTTCATCTCGCTCATGGACTACCAGCTCGAGCCCCTCGTGCTGGTGATCCCGATGCTCATCACGGCGCGCGCCGTCAGCCACTCGGTGCAGTTCGTCGAGCGCTTCTACGAGAAGTACGAGCTGCTGCGCGACAAGGAGGAGGCGACGGTGGTCTCGATGGCGGAGCTGCTGCGCCCCGGCACGCTCGCCATCCTGACCGACGCCTTCGGCATCCTGGTGATCGCGATCTCCTCCATCGCGCTGATGAAGAAGCTCGCGTTCTTCGGCGCGTTCTGGGCGAGCTCGATCATCGTGACCGAGATGCTGCTGAACCGCCTCCTCATCATCTATCTCCCCGCCCCACGGCACTTCGAGCACTACACGCCGGGCGTGATCACGGCCTTCCTGCGCCGGATCGCGCGGGTCGCGACGGCGCCGGGCTCCGCGAGGATCACCTTCGGCGTCTGGGCCGTCGTGGTGATCGCCTGCTTCGTGGTGGCGCCGCGCGTCCCGGTGGGCGAGGCGCGGCCGGGGACGCCCATCCTGTGGGACGACAGCGAGTTCAACCGCTCCGCAGCCGTGATCAGCCAGCGGTTCTTCGGGGCCGACGACCTCATGGTGCTGGTCGAGACCGAGGCGCCCTTCGGCGCGCACCGCCCCGAGGTGATGCGCGAGATCGAGGCCTTCCAGCGCTACATGGAGCAGGACCCCAAGGTGGGCGGGTCGATCTCGCTGGTGGACTACCTCAAGGCCATCACGCGCACCTTCCACAACGACGACCCGCGCTGGGCCGGGATCCCGTACGACGGGCAGCAGATCGGGGGGCTCCTCTACCTCTACGAGGCGGGCTCCCCCGACCCGCGCGTGCTGAACCCCTACCGGGACGACGCGGCGCAGGTCGCGGCGGTCCGCATCTTCTACGCCGACCACCAGGGCGAGACGATCCGCAACGCGATCGCCCGCGTGCGCCGCTACATCCGCCAGCACCCGACGGGGAAGCTGTCGATCCGCCTCGACGCGCCCGATGACGACTTCACGGCGAAGCTCCACTACTGGCTCGGGCCGCTGCTGCCGCCGCGCCTCACGGAGCTCGTGGTGCTCGTGCGCGACGCTGCGACCGGGGCCTACGAGCGGCAAGCGGTGAGCCTGCCCGATCGGCGCGAGTCGCCCCCGGAGGACTCCACCGACTGGATCCTGACCCTGCCGCGCATGACGCGCGAGCTGCGGGAGGTTCTCGTCACCGCCGGCTACGACAAGGTCCAGAAGATCGCCGACGCCGAGGTGCGCGAGCTCGCCGCGCTCGAGGGCTACGACCTCGCCACCGCCTACCAGCTCCACCAGGCCGCGCAGCTCGATCGCCGCCGCTACGTGGTGAAGGCCGAGTGGCGCGACCCTGCGCGCGGCATCGTGGCCCAGGTCCGCAAGCGCGGGCTCTACGAGAACCCGGAGCTCTGGGTCCGCTACCGGGACGGCGACTTCCTGCGCCGCGAGTCCGGCACCTGGGCCGAGGGCCCCAGCTTCGCCCTCGCGTCGGGGCTCATGGGCGTCCTCGCGGCGAGCAACGACGAGGTGGAGGGCAGCAACAACGGGACCCTGATCGCGTGCTTCGCCGTCACCTTCCTCATGATCCTGCTCAGCTACCGCTCGCTCGCGATGGCGCTCCTCCTGATCGCGTCGCTCGGCACCGCCACGCTGATCTCGCTCGGCTTCATGTGGGCGGCGAACATCGGCTTCGACGTGAACACGCTCCCGGTGCAGTCCCTCGGGGTGGGCGTGGGCGACGACTACGCGCTCTACATCATGGATCGCGTCATCCGCGAGCGGAAGCTCGGGCACGACCTGCTCGAGGCGATCCGCATCGCGATCCACACCACGGGCAAGGCCATCACGTTCACCGGCTCGACGCTCGTGGGCGGCATCATCTTCTGGTACTTCCTGAGCAGCCTGCGCTTCGCGGCGGACATGAGCCTGCTGCTCTCGATCCTGCTCGTGGCGAACCTGTTCGGCGCGATCCTGCTCATCCCCGCCTTCACCGCGCTCTTCCGCCCGCGCTTCGTGCGCGCGCAGGCTCCCCCGGCGGGCCGCGAAGAGAGCGCCGCCGCGTGAATCGCGAGCCTCAGGGCTGGATCACGACCTCGGTCTTCCCCACCTCGACGCGCGCGGCGAGGAACTCGATGTCGGCGTCCGTCACGGCGACGCAGCCGTTCGTCCAGTCGAGCCCCGCGGACTCGCCCCGCCAGCGTCCGCCCTCGCCGTGCAGGCCGAGCCCGCTCCCGAGCGGCGTGTCGTCGGGGGGGGCGAGGCCGAAGGTCTCCGCGTAGAGGATGCGCGCATGATCCCGAGGCGAGATGCGCCCCTCGTCGAGCGCGGCGCGGGCGTCGTCGGCCGACGGGTAGTCGATGGGGATGAAGAGGTGGAAGCGGCTGCGGCGGGGGCGGCCCGAGATCCGGTAGAGGCCCTCGGGGGTCCGGTCGTCGCCCGCGGCGAGCTTGTCGCCCCGGGGCTCTCGCCCCAGGGCGGCGGTCATGCGGTGGACCGCGCCCCCCTCGCAGCGGGCGGAGAGGCTGCGCTCGCCCTTGCGCACCTCGATGCTCAGGATGCGCGTGCACTCCCCCGCAGCCTCGGGCGCCGTGGGCGGGGGAGGGGCCTCGGGCGCCACGGGCTCGAGGGGCGGCGCAGCCGGCCGCGCGCAGGCCAGGGCGAGGGCGCAGGGGAGGGCGAGGGTCCAGGAGACCCTCCTTCTTTCCGATCGATTCGTCATGCTTCCCTGCATGGCGCCGGACCCGCGCACGCGTTCGAGGCCGCCCCGTGCGGCCGGGCGGAGCGGCGCGGCCGCGCCGCTCTTCCTGGCCGCGCTCCTGCTGGGAGCCGGAGCGGCGGGCGAGTCTAACGAGACCCCGGATCCCTTCGCCTCCCTGCCGCCCGTGTTCGGGTCGGCCCAGAAGGTGCTCGTCGAGCCCGAGGACACGCTCCTCGACGTGGCGTACCGCCACCGCCTGGGCTTCGAGGCGGTGGCGCGCCTCAACCCCGGGATCGACGCCTGGATCCCGGACCCGGGGACGGTGGTCGAGCTCCCCACGCGCTACGTGCTGCCGAACGCGGAGCCGAGCGGGCTCGTGATCAACGTCCCCGAGATGCGCCTCTACGACTTCACGGTGGGACCCGAGCCGGAGATCTTCGCCATCGCCATCGGCGACGCCTTCGATCCCACGCTGCTCGGCGAGTTCCGCGTGGGAGCGAAGCGCACCGATCCGGCGTGGTACGTGCCGAAGTCGATCCTCGAGGAGCGGCCCGGACAGCCTCTCGTCGTGCCGGCGGGTCCGGACAACCCGCTCGGGAGCCGCTGGATGACCATCGGGAACACGACGTACGGCATCCACGGAACCAACGTGCGCTGGTCCATCGGGCGCCTCGCGACACACGGCTGCGTACGTCTCTACGAGGACGAGGTGCAGCGCTTGTACGAGCGCATTCCGTCGGGAACGCCGCTCCAGATCCTGTACCAGCCCCACAAGTGGGGGCGCGCCGGCGCGACGCTCTACCTCGAGGCGCACCCGGACCCCTACCAGCGGGCGCCGGATCCCCTCGCCGCGGCGCTGGAGCAGCCGCGCGCGCTGGGACTCGTCCAGCACCTGGACCTGGGCCTGGTGCGGCGGGTCGTGGAGGAGGCCCGGGGCATCCCCGTGGCGGTGGGGCAGCTCCCGGGCCCCGACGCCACGGGTCCGGTCGTTACTTCGAGACGCCCTTCCTGAACATGGCCTCGGCCCGGCGCGCCGCGTCGTCGGCGCGCTGCGCCGCCGCTTCCGCCCGGCTGGCCGCGTCGTCGGCCGAGCGGCTCGCCGCGTCCGCCTTCTGCTCGGCGGCGGAGACGCGACCCTCGAGGGCGTCCACCCGCTTGCCCAGGTTCTCGACGGATCCGGTGCTCGCGCAAGCACCCACCGAGAGCCCCATCCCCATGATCAACACCAATCGCGAAGCTCTGCGCATCGCTCCCATTCCTCCTTCCATCGACCTCGATCATCGACCTCGATCGGCTTGCGTGGCGATTCTCCCTCACCTCGCAGATCCGACCAGCCGGGCGCCTCGACGCGAGGCGCTGCCCTAGACTCGCGGTGGGATAGCGCCTCCTCCGGGGTTTTCCAAGTGGATCGAGTGCCGGTCTCCGCGCCTCCCGTGCCGGGCGAAGCGGGCGGCGGGGAGCCCGTCTTCCGTGCGCGCGGTCTGTGCAAGGTCTACGCGATGGGCGAGATCGAGGTCCACGCGCTCCGGGACGTGGATCTCGATCTCTTCCGGGGCGAGCTCGTGGTGCTGCTCGGCCCCTCGGGCAGCGGCAAGTCCACGCTCCTCAACATCCTGGGCGGGCTCGACGTGCCGAGCTCGGGCACGGTCCGCTTCTTCGAGCACGACCTCGTGGCGGTAAGCGAAGCGGAGCGCACGCGCTTCCGGCGCGAGCACGTGGGCTTCGTGTTCCAGTTCTACAACCTGATCCCGAGCCTCACGGCGCGGGAGAACGTCGCCCTCGTCACCGACATCGCGGCGTGTCCCCTGCGCCCCGAGGAGGCCCTCGAGCGGGTGGGCCTCGCCGACCGCATGGACCACTTCCCGGCCCAGCTCTCGGGGGGGGAGCAGCAGCGCGTCGCCATCGCCCGGGCGATCGCGAAGCGGCCCGAGGTCCTGCTGTGCGACGAGCCCACCGGCGCCCTCGACTTCACCACGGGCAAGCTCGTGCTCGAGGTGATCGAGCAGGTGAACCGCGAGCTCGGGACCACCACCGCGGTGATCACGCACAACGCGGCGATCGCGGGCATGGCGGACCGCGTGATCCGCATGCGCAGCGGGGAGATCGTGGAGGTGCAGCGCAACGCGTTCCGCGCCCGCCCGGGGGACCTGCAGTGGTAGCCCGGAAGACCCGCGTGGAGCGAGGCGCGCGGCGATGAGGGCGCTCCAGCGAAAGCTGTGGCGCGACCTGTGGCACCTGCGCGGCCAGGTGACCGCAATCGGGCTCGTCGTGGCCTGCGGCGTGGCCACCGTCGTCACCACTCGCACCGCCTACGACTCGCTCGTGATCTCGCGCGCGGCGTACTACGCGCAGTACCGCTTCGCCGACGTCTTCGCGAGCCTGAAGCGCGCCCCCGAGGCGCTGGCGCGGGAGGTCGAGAAGATCCCCGGCGTGGCCGCCGTGCACACGCGGGTGGTCTTCGAGGTGACCCTCGACGTGCCCGGCCTGCGCGAGCCGGCCACCGGCCGGCTCGTCTCGATCCCCGAGCGACGCGTGCCGATCCTGAACGATCTGCACCTGCGCAGCGGGCGCTGGATCGAGCCCGGGCGCCGCGACGAGGCCCTCGCGTCGGAGGCCTTCGCGAAGGCGAACCGGCTGCGCGAGGGCGACGCGATCGGCGCCGTGCTGAACGGCCGCTGGCAGCAGCTCCGCATCGTCGGCATCGCCCTCACCCCGGAGTACGTCTACGAGATCCGGGGGACCGACGTCTTCCCCGACAACAAGCGCTTCGGAGTGCTGTGGATGAGCCGCGAGGCGATGGGCCCGGCCTTCGAGATGGACGGAGCCTTCAACGACGTCGTGCTCGCGCTCGCGCCCGGCGCCTCCGAGAGCGAGGTGATCGCGCGGCTCGACCGGCTCCTCGCGCGCTGGGGCGGGCTCGGCGCCAACGGCCGCGACGATCAGATCTCGCACCGCTTCCTCTCCGACGAGATCGCGCAGAACCGCATCACCGGGACGGTCGTACCCGCCATCTTTTTGGGCGTGGCCGCCTTCCTGTTGAACGTCGTGCTGCGGCGCCTCGTCGCGACGCAGCGCGATCAGATCGCGGTGCTCAAGGCCTTCGGCTACTCGAACACGAGCGTCGCCTGGCACTACCTGGGGCTCGCGCTCGTTGCGGTGGCGGGCGGCGTCCTGCTGGGGAGCGTCCTCGGCCTGTGGTGGGGCCGGGCGATCCATCGCCTCTACGTGGACTTCTACCGCTTCGCCGTGTGGGGCTTCGAGGCGGGCCCGGCGACGTTCGCGCTCGCCGTCGGGGTGGCCGCGCTCGCGGCTCTGCTCGGAGCGCTCGGAGCGGTCCGGTCCGCGGTGGCGTTGCCGCCCGCGGAGGCCATGCGCCCCGAGGCGCCGGCCCGCTTCCGCTCGGGAGCGCTCGAACGGGTCGGATTGCGCGCCCTGCTCTCGCCCGCAGCGCGCATGCTGGTGCGCAACCTCGCCCGCCGCCCCGGCCGCGCCGCGCTCTCCACGCTCGGCATGGCGCTCGCCGTGGCCCTGCTCGTCGTCGGCCGCTTCTTCCTCGACAGCGTCGGCGCCCTCGCCGAGGTGCAGTTCCGCGTGGTGCAGCGCGACGACGCGACGCTCGCCTTCCACGAGCCGCTGCCGTCCCGAGCCCGCTTCGACCTGGCCCACCTCCCGGGGGTGCTGCGCGCCGAGCCCTGGCGCGCCGTGCCGACGCGCCTGCGCTTCGAGCACCGGAGCAAGCGCACGGCGCTCCTGGGCCTCGCGCCCGGCACCGAGCTGCGGCGTCTCGTGGACGCTTCGCTCGAAGAGGTCGCGCTCCCGCCCGAAGGGCTCGTGCTGACCCGCCGGCTGGGAGAGATCCTGGGCGTCGAGCCCGGCGACGAAGTGTCGATCGAGATCCTGGAGGGCGAGCGCGCCCAGCGCAGCGCCCGCATCGCGGGCTTCGTGGACGAGCTGATCGGTCTCGCGGCCTACATGGACGCGGACGCTCTCGCGCGCCTGCTGCGCGAGAGCGGCTCGGTCTCGGGCGCGTGGCTGCGGATCGACGCGCGCGAGCAGCCCCAGCTGTACGCCGAGCTCAAGCGCACGCCCGCCGTCGCCGGGGTGATGCTCAAGGGCGTGCTGCTCCAAAGTTTCGAGGACACTCTCGCGCGCAGCCTCGGCGTCTTCAACACGGTGCTCGTGTCCTTCGCGTGCGTGATCGCGTTCGCCATGGTCTACAACACGGCGCGCATCGCGCTCTCCGAGCGTGGGCGGGAGCTCGCGAGCCTGCGCGTGCTGGGCTTCACCCAGACGGAGGTGACGCAGATGCTGCTCGGGGAGCAGGCGCTCCTCGTGGGGCTCGCCATCCCCTTCGGACTCGCGATCGGCTACCTCGTCTCCGCGTGGATCGTCGAGGCGTACCAGTGGGAGCTCTTCCGGCTGCCGTTCGTCGTGAGCGCACGCACCTGCGCCTTCGCCGTGCTCGTGACCGTGTTCGCCGCCCTCGGCTCGGGACTCGTCGTGGGCCGGCGCCTCGCGCGGCTCGACCTCGTTGCGGTGCTGAAGACCCGGGAGTGAAGGCCCGGTGAAGGCGAGACGGCGCGCCCTCGTCCTGGCCCTCGCCGCCGCCGGCGGGCTCGGCGGCCTGCTCTGGCTCCTGCGTCCCGCGCCCGTGCGCGTGGAGCTCGGCGTCGTGGACCGCGGCCCGCTCGAAGTGACGGTGGACGAGGAGGGCCGCACCCGCGTACGAAACCGCTACGTGATCGCGGCTCCGGTCTCGGGAGGCCTCGATCGCATCAGCCTCGACGCGGGCGACGCGGTGGCCGTGGGGGCCGCGGTGGCGCGGGTGAGCCCCGCTCCCCTCGATCCCCGGGCGACCGCCCAGGCGGAGGCCCGCCTGGAGGCCGCGATCGCGTTGCGCGGCGAGGCCCGGGCGCGCGTCGGCCAGGCGAAGGCCGCGCTCGCCCAGGCGCAGCGCGACCTGCAGCGCGCGCGCACGCTCGCCGCTGCGGGCACGGTCTCGGACCAGGGGCTCGAGCAGGCGGAGCTCGCCCACGCGAGTCGGGTCGAGGAGCTCCACGGCGCCCGCGAGGCCGAGGACGCGGCGGCCCACGAGGTGCAGGCCGCCGAGGCGGTCCTCCTCGCTGCGGGTGGGAGCGCGCCCACGACCTCCACGCGCGGGAAGGACGCGTTCGTCGAGGTGCGTTCACCCGCCACTGGCCACGTGCTGCGCGTGTTCGAGGAGAGCCAGCGGGTCGTCGCGGTGGGAACGCCGCTGCTCGAGGTCGGCGATCCCTCGGATCTGGAGATCGTGGTGGACGTGCTCTCCGCGGACGCGGTGAAGATCCGGCCCGGGGCCGAGATGCGCCTCGGCGCCTGGGGAGGCGAGGGCACCCTGCGCGCGCGGGTGCGGCGCGTGGAGCCCTCGGGCTTCACGAAGCTCTCGGCCCTCGGCGTGGAGGAGCAGCGCGTGAACGTGATCGGAGACTTCGTGGACCCGCCGGGCGCGCTCGGCGACGGCTACCGTCTCGAGGCGCGCATCGTCGTCTGGCGGGAGGACGACGTCGTGCGGCTGCCGGCGAGCGCGCTCTTCCGCAGCGGCGAGGCCTGGCACGTCTTCGGGGTCGAGAACGGCCGCGCGCGACTGCGCGCCGTCGAGGTCGGCCAGCGCGGGGTCGAGGCCGCAAAGGTGGTGAGCGGGATCGAGCCCGGCACCGGAGTCGTCCTGCACCCCACCGACCGCGTCGCCGACGGCGTGCGGATCGAGCCCTTCTGAACCCGGGCGCTACTCGTCGGCACGAGGCGGCGCCGCGATGTCCGGTGGCGATGCCGCCGACTCCACGTAGGCGCTTGCCGCCCCGTGGCGGTACACGAGCTCGCCGCCCGAGTGACCCGTGGCGATCGCCGCGGCGAGCGCCACGGCACCTCCGGCGAGCGTCGCGACGCGGCCGGCAACGCCGGTCCGCCCGCCGAGGAGGCCCGCCGCCGAGAACAGGAGGACCCCGACGGAGACCGCGAGCAGGCGCTCGGCCGCCTCCTCGTGCTCCTCGATGTGGCGTTCCGCCACGAACTTCTCGACGCGCTCCTCCTGGTCCTCGCCCGTCTCGAGCGCGAGCCAGGCGCTGCCTGCGAGGATCGCCTGGAGGAGCACGATGCCCGCCCAGGCGCGCGCCGGCAGGAATCCGAGCCGGCTCGCGAGGAGAGCGAGCAGCGCGAGCAGGGGCGTCAACACCGCGAGCGCGATCGGGAGGTGCACGACCGCGGGATGCAGGGGATCGGGTAGCATGGCCGGGCCCTCCAGGGCGCGAGGCGTGCAGGATGCGTGCCGCGAGCGGGAGCGCGTCTCGTCCACGGCTCCGGGACGCAGCGAGCCGACAGCAGGGAGCATGCGATGGAGCGCAACGAGTCGATCGTCCGCGAGTTCATCGCCGCGTGGTCGCGGCTCGATCCGAAGGAGCTCGCGGGCTGGTTCACCGAGGACGGCGTCTACCACAACGTGCCGACGGGCCCGGTGGCGGGGCGCGAGAACGTCGAGAAGTTGATTCGAAGCTTCATCGCGAGCTGGACGGAGACGCGCTGGGAGATCCGCAACGTGCTCGCCCAGGGCGATCTCGTGATGGTGGAGCGCGTGGACCACACCCGGGCGGGCGAGAAGCGCGTCGAGCTTCCCTGCTTCGGCGTCTTCGAGATGCAGGGGGGCAAGATCCGGGTCTGGCGCGACTACTTCGACCTAGGCACCTACCTGCGCGCCATGGCCTGAAGCCCGGGGCCGCTCACGACTCGCGTTCCTCCGCGCGAGCGCAGCTGACGCAGCGGGTCGTCCCGGGCAGGGCGCGCAGCCGCGTGAGGGGGATGCGGCCGCCGCAGCCGTCGCAGACGCTCAGGCGCCCTTGCGCGGCGTGGTCCAGGGCGCGGTCGATGGCCTCGAGGCGGCGCGCGGCGAGGGCGTCGAGGGTCTCGGCGAGGCGCAGCTCCCCGAGATCCGAGCCCCGCTCGGCCTCGTCGCGGGGCTCGCCGTACGCGTCCACGGTGATCGCGCGCTCCATCGCGTGCACGCGGTCGAGGCGCGCGGCGATGCGCTCGCGTTCGTCGCGCAGCTCGGCGACCAGCTCGTCGAGCTCGGTCCGCGGTGCACGCCCTTCGCGTCCGGTGAGGAGCGTCGTGGCGAGCGCGCGCAGCGCGTCGGTCTCGGAGAGGATCCCCGCGAGCCTTCCGTCTTCCCCGACGACGGGCAGGCAGCCGATGCGCCGGTCGGCCATCCGGTCCGCGGCCTCGGCAAGCGGCGTGTCGGCGGTCACCGTCTCCGGTGCGTGGGTCATGACCTCCCCCACGCACCAGTCCCGCGCGAGCTCGCGCTCGGGGGCCGAGAGCGGCGCGCGCAGGCTCACGGAGACCGGGAGCGCCGCGCGCAGGTCGTCGAGGGAGACGACCCCCACCACGCGCCGTTCCGCGTCCACGACCGGGAGGTGCCGGATGCCCCGGTCCACCATCAGGTCCAGGGCTTCGAGCGCCGAGGCGTCGGGGCCCAGCGCCACCGGGTCGCCGCTCATCCACGCCTTGACTCCTGCTCGCATCGGGATCCTCCCTGCCCGGAGGTCATTGCAGGGACCGTGCCGGCTCCGGGCAGCCGGGTGGCGCGCTTCGTGCAACGTTCCCAAAGCTGGCGGGCGGGGGCGGAGAGGACCGGCTTCCCGCGCCCGAGCGCGAGGGCAAGCGAGGCTCCTCGAGAGCCCGGATTCGCGGCATGCGGGGCCCGAGCAACGACGAGATCGCGGATACGCTGGAGCGGCTCGCGGACCTCCTCGAGGCGCAGGACGCGAATCCCTTCCGCGTGCGCGCGTACCGCCGTGCGGCGGCCACGGTGCGCGCGAGCCCGGAGCGCCTCGCCGAGCGCGTCGCGCGCGGAGGGCGCGCGTACCTCGAAGGCCTGCCCGGGATCGGGAAGACCCTCGCGTCGCAGATCGAAGAGCTGGTGCACACGGGGCGGCTCGCGTTTCTCGAGCGCCTGGAGGGCCAGGTCTCCCCCGAGGACCTCTTCACCACGCTCTCCGGCATCGGCGAGGAGCTCGCCGCGCGCATCCACCGCGAGCTCGGCGTGGAGACCCTCGAAGAGCTCGAGCTCGCGGCCCACGATGGGCGGCTCGCGGCGCTGCCGGGCTTCGGCGCTCGGCGGGTGCGCGCGGTGCGCGACACGCTGGCCACGATCCTGGGTCGCTCCACGCGCCGTCGTGCGCGCGAGCGGCGCCTGCGCGAGACGCCCGCTTCCGGCGCGACACCGAGTCCGCTCGCCGCGTCCGAGCGGCCCACGGTCGCGACGATCCTCGCCGTGGACGAGGAATACCGCCGACGGACGGCCGCCGGGGAGCTCCGCACCATCGCCCCGCGCCGCTTCAACCCCGAGGGCCGCTCGTGGCTCCCGGTCCTCCACCTGGAGAAGGAGGGCTGGCACTTCACCGCGCTCTTCTCCAACACGGCCCGCGCGCACGAGCTCGGGAAGACCCGCGACTGGGTCGTGATCTACTACGAACGCGACGGCGAGGAGGACCAGTGCACCGTGGTGACCGAGCGCTCGGGAGCGCTGCGCGGCCGGCGGGTCGTGCGCGGCCGCGAGGACGAGTGCGCTCGCCTCGCCGCGCGCGAGGGTCCCTGACCGGAGGCTTGGCACGGGTTCTGCTTGAGCCGGGGTATGCGCTCGCGCGACGCGAGCGGCGACGGAAGGAGAGACGATGGCGGTACGAAGGATCCCGAGGAGGCGGCGAGCCCCGGCCCAGGCACGGGCCCGCCGCAAGACCCGCGCGAGCTTGCAGCGCTCGATCGCGCGCATGGAGGGAGAGCTTCCCCGGACGCTGGCCCAGTTCTCGCGGCGGATGCAGGCGCGGCTGGGCGATCTCGAGAAGCGGCTCGAGAAGGCGGGCGCGGTCTATCGCCGGCGCGGAACGCGCCTGCTGCGCGAGGCGAGCCACCGGCTCGGCCGCTTCGAGGCCGAGGGCGAGCTGCGCTGGAAGCGCCTCACCGCGCGCGCCCGGCGCGAAGCCCTCCAGGTCCTCCGCCGCCTCGAGCGGGAGCTGGGACCCACGGGGAAGGCGCGGAAGAAGGTGGCGAAGCCCCGGCGCCGCAAGCGCGCGGCTCGGAAGCGAACGGCCGTGGCGCCCTCGGCGGTGGCAGAGCTCGAAGCCGTGGGGACCAGCATCTAGGAGTGAGTGGGTCGATCCGCCCCGGCCCCGGGGCAGATCGGCCCACCCGGCTCCCTGCCAGGCTCAGGGCGCGGGAGCGTCGGGAGGAGGGGCCACCACCGTCGTGGCCTGGAGTCCTTCGCGCCCGGCCTCCACGTTCAGCGCCACGCGGTCTCCTTCCTCGAGCCGCGCGAAGTCGAGCCCCTCCTTCACGGCGTTGCGGTGGAAGTAGACCCGATCGCCCGAGTCCGTGAGCAGGAAGCCGTAGCCCTCGTCGCGGAACACGCGGTCCACGATCCCGAGGAGCGGCGGCTCGGCGGGGCGCTCGAGGCTGCGGTCGCGCCGGCGCTCCCGCAGGCGATGCACCTCGCGCTCGAAGGCGTCGAGCGCCTCGTGGAGCGCGAGCCCGAGGTCCGCTCGGCTGCGCGCGGCGACGAGCTCCTTCCCCCGCGCCTGACAGACGATGCGCACCTCCTTCTCGCCGTGGCGGTGGTGTCCGCTCTCCCGCCCGGTGATCCGGACGTCGATCAGGTCGTCGTGCCCGGCCGCGAGGGAGCGCAGGCGCTCCTCGATCGCGGCGCGCTCCTCGTCCCGCAGCGTGGTGCCGACGTGGTGCCAGTGGATCTCCATGATCTTCGCTTCACCTCGTGGTTCGGAGCTCCGCCGCGAAGCCCGCCTCGCGACGAGGAGCCTCTCCCCTGCGTGGTGCAACGCACGTGCCAGAGGGATTCCGCCGGACCCGTCGTGGGGGAGGCGTACAATCCCCCCAGCCGGAGCGTCGGATTGGCGCGGAAGCTGCACCGTCGAGGCCCTGGAGAGCCTGGGACGCGGCGGGAGTCGCGCTGGAGTGACCCATGGATCTGTGCGTGAGCGCGCTCGAGGGCACGAGCGCCGGAGCGGGCGGGGTCGAGATCGTCGAGCGCAAGGGGCTCGGCCACCCCGACACGCTGTGTGACGCCCTCGCGGAGGAGCTCAGCCGCTCGCTCTGTCGCTTCACCCTCGAGCGCTTCGGCGAGGTCCTCCACCACAACGTGGACAAGGTGCTCTTGTGGGGCGGAGCCGCGCGTCCCGCGTTCGGCGGCGGCGAGGTGCTCGCGCCCTTCGAGGTCTTCCTCTCGGGGCGCGCCACGGGCGAGTGGCGGGGCGTGCGGGTTCCCGTCGAGGAGCTCGCGGTCGAGGGGAGCCGCCGGCTGCTGGGCGAGCGCCTGCACGCCCTGGATGTGGAGAAGCACGTCCGGATCCACTGCCTGGTCCGTCCCGGCGCCGCCGAGCTCGTGCACGTGCATCGCCGCGCGCTCGCGAACGATACGTCGTGCGGCGTGGGCTACGCGCCGCTCTCCGAGCTGGAGAGGCTGGTGCTGCGCGTCGAGCGCGAGCTGAGCTCCGCCGGGCGCGCACGCCCGGAGGTCGGCGAGGACGTGAAGGTGATGGGCGTCCGTCGCGGGGATCGCATCCGCCTCACGGTCGCGTGCGCGCTCGTGGGCCGCCACTGCGCCGACCTCGCGGACTACATCGCCAAAAGGCGGGCCGTCGCGGAGCTCGCCCGGGAGGTGGCGCGCCGCGAGACCGACCTCGCGGTCGAGGTGGAGGTGAACACGGGCGACGACCCCGAGCGCGGCATCGTCTACCTCACCGTGACGGGCACCTCCGCCGAGGCGGGCGACGACGGCGAGGCCGGGCGCGGCAACCGCGTCAACGGTCTCATCACGCCCTACCGGCCCATGACGCTGGAGTCCGTCGCGGGGAAGAACCCCGTCACGCACGTGGGCAAGCTCTACAACCTCGCGGCGGGGCTCGTGGCGGCCTCGCTCGTCGACGAGCTCCCCGGCGTCGTCGAGGCCGAGTGTCGGCTCGTGAGCCAGATCGGACGTCCGGTGCACGATCCGCAGCTCGCGGACGTGCGCCTGCGTTGCGCGATGGGTGTGCGCCCGGACGCCCTCGAAGCGCGCACGGCGGAGATCGTGCGGCGGCACCTCTTTGCAATCGACTCGTACGCCCGCGAGCTGATCGAGGGATCGCTCGTCCTCGATGGCTGGCCCCTGCGCCCATGAGCGGGACGCGCGCCGACGGGGGTCCGGCCGATCGCGCGGAGGAGCGGGCGGCCCTGCTGCGGGAGATCCAGGCCGAGATGCGCGAGACGGCGGCCTGGACCGGGCGCGCCACGCTCTCTCCGCGCGTCGTCGCCGCGCTCCGCAACGTTCCCCGCCACGAGTTCGTGCCCTCCGAGTCGCAGGACGCGGCCTACGCGAACTACCCCCTCCCCATCGGGAGCGGGCAGACGATCTCCCAGCCCTACGTCGTGGCGCTGATGACCGAGCTCGCGGACGTGGAGCCCGGCGATCGCGTGCTCGAGGTGGGAACGGGCTGCGGCTACCAGGCGGCGGTGCTCGCGGAGCTCGCGAGCCGCGTGTACACGATCGAGACCGTCCCGCGTCTGGCGGCCGAGGCGCGCGAGCGCCTCGCCCGGCTCGGCTACGCGAACGTCGAGGTGCGCGAGGGCGACGGCTGGGCGGGCTGGCCCGACAAGTCCCCCTTCGACGCGATCCTGGTCACCGCCGCGGCGCGAGACATCCCGCCGCCCCTCGTCGCGCAGCTCGCTCCGGGCGGGAGGCTCGTCCTTCCGGTCGGCGACACGCCGTTCTCCCAGCACCTCATGCTGGTCGAGAAGGATGCGGAGGGGAACGTGAAGGAGCGCGGCGTCCTGCCCGTGGCCTTCGTGCCGCTCACGCGGCGGTCGGTACCCTCGGGAGGAGACTCATGACGAACCCCGATGCCGCGCGAGCGTTCCTGCTCGGCGAGATCGAGGCCCTCGAGGCCTTCGACTTCGTCGCGGCGGGCTCCGCCGGGAAGCCCCTGCACGTGATCGAGGTGACACGACGGGAGGACGGCGTCCTCGAGGTCCGTGTGCCCGGGCGCCCACGCATCGTCGCCGAGCTTCCGATTCCGGTCCGCAGCGCGCTGCGGGACCGGGGCTTCGCATCCGAGGACCCTGCCGATCCGACCAAGCCCTGGGTGCGCGCCGCCGCTGACGCCGGATCCGCCGTCGAGCTCGTCCAGCGTCTCTTCAGCGAGGTGCTCGGCGAGAAGCCCGAGGCCAGCCTCGACATCGCCCACGGCAGCCACAAGGCCGAGCACGAAGCGCAGCTCCGGCTCTCGGCGGTGCGCGAGCGCATCGAGAAGGTGATGACCGGGATGGCCGGACACCGCCCGGAGCAGGACGCCGACGGCGATTACGTGCTGCCGGCGAGCGACGTGCACGTGATGGTCGCGCCGCGCGTGGGCCCCGGCGGCCCCGTCGTGGTCCGCGTCTTCGCCATCACCAACGTGGGCGTCAGCGTGACGCCCGAGCTCGGCCTCTTCCTCGCGCGGCTCAACTTCGGCCTCATGTTCGGTCGTTTCGCGTTGGACGCGGAGCACCGGTCGATCTGGTTCGACGAGACCCTCCTCGGGGACCAGTTCAGCGACGAGGAGCTCCGCTTCGCCATCCAGGTGGTGGCCTCCACGGCCGACGAATGGGACGACCGTCTGAAGCAGATGTTCGGCGGCGCCACCTACCAGGAAGTCCTGACGAGCGGCGCGAGCCACGAGCCTCCGCCCGTCAAGCCCGGAGCAGGCGGATATCTGTAGTGGCGCTCCGCCGGCGCTCCGTCGGCGGCGTGTTCGCTGCACTTGGACGACCCATGCCCCGACACCCCCGCAGCCGACGCCGGCCGGTGAGCAACGCCGAAGTCGCCGGCGCGCTGCGGGAGATGGCCCTGTTCCTCGAGATGCAGGGGGTGCCGTTCAAGCCCCGGGCGTACGAGAAGGCGGCCCTGGCGGTGGACGCCCTGGACCGCCCGCTGACCGGGATCGACGAGGAGTCGGGCATCGAGGGCATCGAGCGGCTGCCCGGCGTCGGCAAGGGCATCGCCGAACGCATCCACGAGCTGCTCCGCAGCGGCCGCGTGACCGACCTGGAGCGGCTGCGCGAGCGTACGCCGGTCGATCTCCTGGGCCTCACGGCGGTGGAGGGTCTGGGGCCGAAGGGCGTCCGCGTGCTCCACGAAGAGCTCGGGATCCGGGACGTGCGCGGCCTCGAGAAGGCCTGCCGCGAGCAGCGCGTGCGCGAGCTGCCGCACTTCGGCGCGCGGAGCGAGGCGAAGATCCTGCGCGGGATCGAGCTCCTCGCCGGCACCGCCGGGCGCCAGCTCCTGGGTCTGGTGCTGCCGGTGGCGCGCGACATCGAGGCGCGTCTGCGCGGCTTCCCCGGTGTGAAGCAGGCCGCCGTGGCGGGCTCGGTGCGCCGCCGCAAGGAGACCGTCGGGGACCTCGACTTCCTGGTCTCCGCGCGCGATCCGGGCAAGCTGGCGCGCGCCTTCGCCGGGATGCCCGAGGTGCAGCACGTCCACGGCCGCGGCGAGACGAAGGTCATGGTGCGCCTGGCGACCGGAATGGACGCGGACCTGCGCCTGGTCCCCGAGGCGAGCTTCGGCGCAGCGCTCTGCTACTTCACGGGCAGCAAGGCCCACAACGTGGCCCTGCGCCGCATGGCCCAGGCCCGAGGGCTCAAGCTCAACGAGTACGGCCTCTTCCGCGGGAACCGAAAACTGGCGGGCCAGACGGAGGAGCAGGTCTACGAGGCGCTCGGCCTCGCGTGGATCCCGCCCGAGCTGCGGGAAGACGCGGGCGAGATCGAGCAGGCAGGGCAGGGGCGCCTGCCGGACCTGATCGACTACGGCGACCTGCGCGGCGACCTCCAGATCCAGACCGACTGGACCGACGGCTCCGCCTCCATCGAGGAGATGGCCGACGCGGCCCGGGAGCTCGGGCTCGAGTACATCGCCATCACCGACCACACCCGCGATCTGGCCATGGCCCGGGGCAGCGACGAGAAGCGCCTGCTCGAGCAGGCCGGGGTCATCCGCGAGCTCGATCGCCAGCTCCGGGGCTTCCGTGTGCTGAGTGGCGCCGAGGTGAACATCCGCAAGGACGGGACCCTCGACGTGGCGGACGAGGCTCTGGCGCAGCTCGAGGTCGTCGGCGCCGCCATCCACGCCCATTTCCGCCAGGACCGGGCGCAGATGACGCGGCGGGTGATCCGCGCCATGGAGAACCCGCACGTGGACGTCCTCTTCCATCCCACGGCCCGTTCCATCGGTCATCGCGAGCCCGTGGACCTCGACATCGACGCCGTGATCGGGGCGGCCGCGCGGACGGGCACGGTCCTCGAGATCGACGCCATGCCCGACCGGCTGGACCTGCGCGACGAGTACGTGCGCAAGGCCGTCGCGGCCGGGGTGCTGCTCGCCGTCGACTCGGACGCCCACCAGCCGGCTCACCTGGCGTACGCCGACGACCTCGGCGTGGGGACGGCCCGCCGGGGCTGGGCGCGCAGGGAGGACGTGGTGAACACGCTTCCCGTGGCGGAGTGCCTCGCCCGTCTCAAGGACGGGCGGAAGGGGCGGGGCGGTCGGCGCCCGAGGAGACGCGGTTGATCCGACGCCCCTCGCCGCCGCCGCGCCGCGCCGCGAGCCTTCGCACGGCGAGCTTGCGCGCTTCCTCGAGCACGAGCATGGACGCCGCGAGGGGGATGAAGAGCAGCCAGACCTCGGCGCCGAGCGGCTCGGTGCCCAGCAGGGCGTTGCCCGCGGGCGTGTAGACGGCGAGGCCGATCAGCACCAGCTCGACGGCGATGCCCCACGCGAGCAGCCGGCTTCCGGCGAAGCGGGTCTGCGCGACCGACTCGCGCTCGCTCCGGCAGAGCAGAACGTTCACCACCTGCATGGCGACGATCGCCGCGAGGCAGGCCGTCGTGGCGCGCCGGTAGAGCGGGTCGCCGGCGTCCAGCGCCTGGCCCCAGGTCCAGCCGCCGGCGTGCAGCACCAAGGAATAGGCCGCCATGGCGCCCGCCGCCTCGATCAGCCCGAGAAAGACGTAGGCGCGCAGCAGGAGCGACCGCGTGATCAGGCGCTCGTCGCGGCCGCGCGGCGGGCGGGCCATGACGTCCGGATCGGCCCGCTCGGCGCCGAGCGCGAGTGCGGGCAGGAGATCCGTACCGAGGTCCACCGCGAGGATCTGGACGATCGTGAGCGGCAGCGGAATGCGCAGCAGCACGAAGGCCAGGTAGGGAACGATCTCGGGCACGTTCGACGTGAGGATGTAGGTCAGGAACTTGCGCGCGTTGGCGAAGACCACGCGCCCTTCCTCCACCGCGTTCACGATCGTGGCGAAGTTGTCGTCGGCCAGGACGAGGTCCGACGCGGCGCGCGCGGCGTCGGTGCCCGCGATCCCCATGGACACGCCGATGTCGGCGAGCCTCAGCGCCGGGGCGTCGTTGACGCCGTCGCCCGTCATGGCGACGACCTCCCCCTTGCGCTGGAGGGTCGCCACGATCCGCGTCTTCTGGTCCGCGTCGAGCCGGGCGAAATGGATCTCGGGTTCATCCAGGGCGAGCTGGAGCTGCGCGTCGGTCATGCGGCGCAGCACGTCGCCCGTGACGACGCGCGACGTCTCGCCCGCGATGAGCCCCACCCGCCGCGCGATCGCCGCGGCCGTACGCGGGTGATCGCCGGTCACCATGATGATGCGGATGCCGGCGGCTCGGCAGCGCGCGACGGCGTGGGGCACCTCGGGTCGCGGCGGGTCCTCGAGCGCGACGAGGCCCGCGAGCACGAGCCCCCGCTCGAGCGTCTCGCGCGGCTCAGCCTCCGCCACCGGTCGCCACGCCACCGCGAGGACGCGGAGCCCCCGCTCGCCGAGCGCCTCCTCGACTTCGAGGAAGCGTCGCCGACGCGTCTCGTCGAGGGGCGCCAGGCCTCCGGCCTCCTCGATCGCGTCGCACAGCGGCAGCAGCGATTCGAGGGCGCCCTTGCTGTGGAGCACGAGACCGCCGGGCAGCCGGTGGACGGTGGAGAGGCGTCTGCGGTCGGAGTCGAAGGGAATCTCGTCGATCCGGGGCGCGCTTCGGGCTTCGGGGAGCGCGCGGCCCGCCATCTCGACGAGCGCCACCTCGGTGGGATCGCCGAGCCATTCGTGCGCCTCGCCATCGCCTCGCGCGTGGAGGTTCTCGCAGAGCAGACACGCCTCGAAGAACGCGCGGTGCACCCCCGCGAGCCCTGCGAGCCGCACGCCATCGCGCGCGTCGTGCAAGGCCCCGCCGAGGTACAGCTCCCGCACGGCCATGCGGTTGAGCGTGAGCGTGCCGGTCTTGTCGGTGCAGATCACGGTGGCGGCGCCGAGCGCCTCGACCGAGGGCAGGTGCCGCACGAGGGCGTTGCGGCGTGCCATGCGCTGGGCGGCCATGGCGAGCGAGAGCGTGATGGTGGGAAGCAGCCCCTCCGGCACGTTCGCCACGATGATGCCGATGCCGAACAGCACGTTGCTCCAGAACGGGAGCCCGATCGCCTGGCCGAGCGCGAAGAAGGCGATGCCGAGGCCCGCCGCCAGCACGGCGACGAGCTGCGTGACGCGCGCGATCTCGCGCTGGAGCGGCGAGAGGCCCGGGCGGATCGCCTGGGCGAGGCCCGCGATGCGGGAGAACTCGGTGGCGCTGCCCGTGGCGAAGACGACAGCGCGGCCGTGGCCGGCGACGACGAGGGTGCCGGCCAGGGCCACGTTGGTGGCCCGCAGCGAATCGGCCTCGGTGGAGGCACGAGCATCGAGGGCCACCGGCACCGACTCGCCGGTGATCGTGGCGTTGTCGACGCGCAAGCCGAAGCACTCGACGACGCGGCAATCGGTCGGGATTCGGCTGCCCGCCTCCAGGAACACCACGTCGCCCGGCACGAGCGCGCGCGCATCCACCGGGATCGGTTCCCCCCCGCGCAGGGCGAGCACGCGCGCCGGGAGGAGCCGCTCGAGAGCCTCGAGGGCTCGCTCGGCCCGGTGCTGCTGCCAGAAGGAGAAGACGCCGTTCACCGCGATCACGCCGACGATCGCGGCGGCGAGCATCCCCATGCCGGCGCCCGGCTGGGCGATCGCCGCGAGGCAGGCGAGGCCGGCGGCCACCCACAGGATCACCGCGAACAGGTGCGTGAACTCGGCGAGGAAGGCGAGCGCCTGCGACGGCCGCTCGACGCGCTCGACGTCGTTCGGTCCGAACTCCGCGAGGCGGCGGGCCGCCTCCGATGCCGAGAGGCCGCCCGTCCCGCTCCGCATCACGCGAAGCGCCTCGTCGGCGGAGCAACGGGAGATGTCCGCCGGCGCGGAGCGGTCTCCCTGCGCTGCCTTCGCTCTCGAAGCCGTCACCAGTCCATCCGCGTCATCGCGGGCCATCTCGCCGCAGGGCGTCGCAGGACGCGGCGGTTGCTACTCGTCCGCGTTCCGGAGCTGCAACGGCCGTGCCCTGGAGGATCCGCTGCGGGACCCGACGGGCAGCGCTGCGAGCCGGGCGACCTGGGGAAGTGGGGCCGGCTGCGCCAGTGGCCGGGAAGCCTTGGCGCTTCCGGCCACAGATGGCCCATCCGTGGGGCGAGCGGCGCGCCGGATCCCGACGAGGATCTCGTCGCTCCGAACCGCTGCGAGTCGCTGCCGCCGTCTTCGTCGTCGGAGGAATCCATCCTAGCGTCGGTACGGTTCGTGCAACGAATGCCGACGGGAAACTTGACGTTTCCCTTCGAAGGAGGGGACCTCATGAGGGTCGAGGAGCTCATGACCAAGTCGCCCCGGACCTGTCGGCCCGACGACACCCTGAGCCAGGCCGCCCAGATCATGTGGGAGGCCGACTGCGGGGCCGTGCCCGTCGTCTCCAGCGACGGGGAGGGGCGCGTCGTCGGGATCATCACGGATCGTGACGTGTGCATGGCCGGCTACACGCGTGGCATGACGCTCGCCCAGATGCGGGTGCGAGAGGCGATGACGAAGGACCTGCGCTGCTGCAAGGCGTCGGACACGCTCGCCGAGGCCGAGGCGGCCCTGCGGGGCGCACAGGTGCGGCGTCTGCCCGTGGTGGACGAGTCGGCTCACCTCGTCGGACTGCTCTCGCTCGCGGACCTCGCGCGCGAAGCGGCGCGGGAACGAGGCTCGAAGCGCCCGGCCATCAGCGAAGGAGAGGTCGGCGACACCCTCGCCTCGATCTGCGAGCCCCGCCACGTCGCCACCTGAGCGCTCCGCCCCACGGCGCGTGAAAGGGTGACTGCGGCGTCGAAGCGGGCGCCGCTCTGCGATTGCGCGTTCGTCAGTCGATCCCACCCGGGTCGATGCCCGCGTCGCGCAGGCGCTGGCGGGCCCGGGCGCGAAGCGTCGCGACCGCCGCGAAGGTGCGATCGCGCAGGAGCTTCCGGTCGTCGAGGCCGAGGCCGTCGATCGGGATGGGCTCGCCCACCTCGATGGCGACCGTCCCCTTGCGGATGCGCACGACGCTCCGCTCCCAGACGTGGCGCGTTCCGGCGATGCCGATCGGGAGGATCGGGAGGCCGTACGCGAGGGCGGTGGCGAAGGCTCCCATCTTGAACGGGTGGAGCGCGCCGTCGCGCGAGCGCGTGCCCTCGGCGAAGAAGAGGATCGAGACCCGCGGCTCGCGCCGCGCCATCGCCCCGTGGATGCGCTCGACGTCGCCTCGCGTCTCGGTGCGGAGCACCTTCACGTTGCCCGTGAGCCGCAGGGCCTGCCCGACGATGGGGAGGCGCATGAACTGCTGCTTGGCCACGAAGCGCAGCACGAGCCGGGGCAGCGCCACGACGAGGCACAGCGGATCCCAGCCGCTCTCGTGGTTGGGCACCACCACGTACGCGCGGCCGGGCTCGATCCGCTCGGCACCGCGGACCTGGAGCTCGGTGCCCCCGACGAGCAGACACAGGCGACAGACGGAGACGTAGAGCGGGTGGACGGACGCCGCGGGAACCCCCGCGAGCGCCAGCGCGATGGCGGCCAAGCTGTGGAGGAGGATCGCGATCGGGAGGACGGTCACCGCGAGGGCCGTACGCAGGAACGTGTCGAGTCTCCCGGAGCTCCGCATCGCCGGCTAGGGACCCCGCCGGGGAAGGCGTGCCGCGAGGTACGCCACCGCCGAGTCGAGGGTCGCGAGCTTGGGGTAGTCGGCCTCGGGGATCTCGGCGCCGGTCCGCTCGTGGACGCGGATCACGAGATTCAGGAGGTCCATGGAATCGATCTCGAGCTGCTCGCGAAGGTCCTCGCGCGGGTCGAGGCTCCCCAGGTCGGCCTCGGGTGCGATCGCGGCGAGGGCCTCGAGCACGAGGGAGCGGATCTCGTCGTCGGTCACGCCTGCCCCGGGTTCTGGAGGGTGCGCGCCACGAGCGCGAGGAAGCGCGCGCCGCGCTGGCCATCGCTCGCGCGGTGATCGGCGGAGAGGCTGGCCGTCACGACCGGGCGCACGCCGAGGACGCCTGCTTCGGCCCACGGGCGCTCCGTGACGCGGCCGAACCCGACCAGCGCGACCTGGGGCGGATGGATCACGCCGAGGACCGTCTCCACGCCGGTGTCGCCGAGGTTCGTCACGGTGATGGTCGCCTCCGAGACGTCCGCGCCCCGCAGCGTGCCGCGTCTCGCGCGGCCGGTCACCTCGCGCAGCGCACGCATCAGCTCGCCCGCGTCCAGGCGGTCTGCGTCGCGGAGCGTGGGTACGAGGAGCCCGCCGCCGCGCAGGGCGATCACGATTCCCACGTGGACGCCCGCGCCCGGACGGAAGCCGCCCTCGACCCAGTGTCCGCTCAGCGCCGGAAGCTCTGCGGCGGCGCGCGCGACCGCCCGCAGCTGGAGCGCGGCCAGGAGCAGGCGGTCGGTCACCGGCCTCCGGAGGTTCTCGGTGCTGAGCCAGGCCAGGGTCCGACTCAGGTCGATCTGCGTCTCGAGGTAGTAGTGGGGGATCTCGCGCTTCGAGCGCTCCATCCCGGCGGCGATGCGGCGGCGCATGGCGGCGACACGTTCGGGCGAGAGAGCCGCGCGCGGGACCTCCGCCGGCTCCGCGCGCTCCGCCGGCTCGGGCCGCGCCGGTGCGGGCGCACCCGCAGCTCTTCGCACGTCGTCGGCGGTGACGGCGCCGCCCGGGCCCGTGCCCTCGGTGCGCGCGAGCTCCACCCCGAGCTCGGCGGCGAGGCGCCGGGCCAGGGGCGTCGCTCGCGTGCGAGCCGGCTCGCGCCCGGCGGGGGTCCCGGGAGGTGCGGGGGCGGGCGGCTCGGGCGCGGGCGGCGCCGCCGCGACCGGAGCGGGCGCCGGCGTGGTCCGCGGCTCGGGCGCGGCAGGCGCCTGCGCGTCGGGTTGCAGCGTCGCCAGCACGGTGCCCACGGGGACCTTCTGGCCCGGCTCGACGAGGATCCGCTCGACGACGCCGCCCTCCCAGATCTCGACTTCGATCTCCGCCTTGTCCGTGTCGACGAGCACGATCACGTCGCCGCGACGCACGCGATCCCCGGGCCGGACCCGCCACTCGAGGACCGTGCCGTAATCCATGTCGGCGCCGAGGGAGGGCATGCGGAACTCGCTCATCGCGCACCCACTACACTGCGGGCCGCCGCCACGATGCCGGCCACCTGGGGCAGGGCCGCCTCCTCGAGGTGGCGCGGGTACGGGATCGGCACCTCCATGCTGCACACGCGCGCGACGGGCGCGTCGAGCTCGAGGAAGGCGTGCTCCTGGATGCGCGCGGCCACCTCCGCCGAGAGGCTCCCGCTGCGCCAGCCCTCGTCGACGATCACGGCGCGGTGCGTCCGCGCCACCGTCGCGAGGATCGCCTCCTGGTCGAGGGGCCGCAGCGTGCGCAGGTCGAGCACCTCCGCCTCGATCCCCTGCTTCGCGAGCTCCTCGGCCGCGGCGAGCGTCTTGGGGAGCGTCCCGCCGTAGGTCACGAGACTCACGTCCCGCCCGCTCCGCCGGACGCGCGCGCGGTCGACGTCGACGGGGCCGGCATCCGGGGCAAGCTCCCCCTCGAGCGCGTAGAGCCCGTTGTGCTCGAAGATCAAGACCGGGTCGGGATCCTCGAGGGCGGTCCACAGCATGCCGCGCGCGTCCTCGAGCGTGGCGGGGGT
>DASRUS010000202.1:0-3149 GCA_035687825.1 Myxococcota bacterium
GAAGCTCCGCCGCGGGCTCCTGGATCTCTGGCTCTCGTCCCTCCCGGCGGGAGCCCTCCCCGCGAGCGCGGAGGGCGGCGAGCTCGCGCGGCTCCTCGCGCGCCATGGCCTCGAGGCGTCGAGCCACGGACACCATCCGGTGTCGGACGTGCGCGATGTGAGCCATCCCTACCTCCGCTTCGACGCCGCCCGCTGCATCGCCTGCCGGCGCTGCCTGCACGCCTGCGAGGAGATCCAGGGCCAGTTCGTGTACGGCGTGGTCGGTCGGGGCGCGGCAACGCGCCTCGCCATCGGCGCCGACGATCGCTTCCTCGGGAGCGAGTGCACGGCGTGCGGGGCCTGCGTGGACCTCTGCCCGAGCGGTGCGCTCTTCGACCGCGACCGGGAGGCGCCCGCGCCGGCGACCCGGGTGGTGCGTTCCACGTGCGGCTACTGCGGCGTGGGCTGCGGGGTCGAAGTCGAGACGGACGGCGCGCGCGTGCTGCGTCTGCGCGGCGCCGCGAGCTCACCCGTGAACCGGGGGCACCTGTGCGCGAAGGGACGCTACGCCCACGGCTGGCGGACCGCCCCCGACCGCCTGACGCAGCCGCTCCTGCGCGAGGGCGATCGCTTCCGCGAGGTGCCGTGGGAGGAGGCGACGCGCTGGCTCGCCGGGCGGCTGCGCGAGCTGCGCGACCGCCACGGCCCCGACGTTCTCGGCGCGTTCACCTCGTCGCGCTCGACGAACGAGGCGGCGTACCTGCTCCAGAAGCTCTTCCGGAAGGCCCTCGGCACGAACAACGTGGACTGCTGCGCGCGCGTGTGCCACTCGTCCACCGCGCTCGCGCTGCGCGCGACCACGGGGACGGGCGCAGCGACGGCCTCCTACGACGACATCGAGCGCGCGGGCTTCCTGGTGGTCGCGGGCGCCAATCCCACCGAGGCCCATCCGGTTCTGGGCGCGCGCCTGAAGCAGGCGGTGCTGGGCGGCACGCCGCTCCTCGTGATCGATCCCCGCCGCATCGAGCTCGCGGGCTACGCGCGCCAGCACCTGGCGCTCCGCGCCGGGACGAACGTCGCGCTCTTCAACGGGCTCGCGAAGGGCCTGCTGGAGGAAGGGCTCTTCGACCGCGCCTACGTCGAAGGGCGGACCGAGGGCCTCGACGCGCTCCGGGCCCTCGTGGCGCGCATCGATCTCGAGGAGGCGGCGCGCGTCTGCGGGATCCCGGCGCCGGAAATCCGCCGGGCGGCGCGGAGCCTCGGGCGCGCGGGGCCGGTCCTCTTCGTCCACGGCCTCGGCCTCTCCGAGCTCACCCAGGGAACCGCGTCGGTGATGGCGCTCTCGAACCTCGCGCTCCTCACCGGCAGCATCGGCCGGCCGGGCGCCGGCATGCTGCCCCTGCGCGGTCAGAACAACGTTCAGGGCAACGCCGACATGGGGGGAGCCCCGGATCACCTGACCGGCTACGCGCCGCTCGACGATCCCGCCGAGCGCGAGCGTTTCGCGCGGGTCTGGGGCCAGGCGCCGCCGGCGCGGGCGGGGCTCACGATCCCCGAGATGCTCGAGGCCGCGGCGCAGGGGCGGATCCGCGGGCTCTGGATCCAGGGCGAGGACGTGGCGCAGAGCGACCCACACGAGACCCGCGTCCTCGAAGCGCTCGCGCGCCTCGAGCTCCTCGTGGTCCAGGAGCTCTTCCTCACCGGGACGGCGCGCTTCGCGCACTTGGTGCTGCCGGCGGCCGGCGTCCTGGAGCAGGACGGCACCTTCACGAACGCGGAACGGCGCATCCAGCGCGTGCGCCGGGCCGCAGCTCCGCCGGGCGCGGCGCGGCCGGACTGGGAGGCGGTGCGCGACGTCGCGAACGCCCTCGGCGAGCGCTGGTCCTACGCCTCGCCGGCCGAGGTGATGGACGAGATCGCGCGCGTCGCGCCCGGGCTCTTCGGCGGCGTGAGCTACGCCCGCCTCGAGGGCGAGGGGCTCCAGTGGCCGTGTCCCACGGCCGACCACCCCGGGACCCCGACGGTCCACGCCGCCGGCTTCCTGCGCGGGCGCGCCCAGTTCGTGGCCGTGGACTTCCAGGCGAGCCCCGAGCACGGCGTCCCGGGCTTCCCCTACCTCCTCATCACCGGGCGCGTGCTCCAGCACTACAACGTGGGGACCATGACCCGCCGCACCCCGAATCGGGAGCTGGAGGCGGACGATCGGCTGGAGATCCATCCGGAGGATGCCGCGCGCCACGGCCTCGCAGAGGGCGCGGAGACGGGGATCGAGAGCCGCTGGGGGGCGTCGCGGGTGCGGATCCAGCTCACGGAGCGGGTGCCGCCGGGCACGCTCTTCCTCTCGTTCCACTACCCCGAGACGCACACGAACCGCCTGGTGGGTCCGCACCTCGACCCCCAGTCCCACTGCCCGGGGTACAAGGTCACCGCCGTCCGCCTCGTTTGACCGGATCCCTCCCGCTGGGGCAAGCTGTCGTCGCGCCCCCGGGCGCGAGCTAGGATCGTGGCGGATGCCCCCGGACACCGCGCTCGGCCGGCAGCTGGACTACTTCGAGCTGTCGGACACGGACCTCGACCTCCTGAAGCGCCTGCGGCCCCTGCTCGAGAAGCACGCCGACTCGCTCGTGGCGGCCTTCTACCGCCACCTCCTCTCCTTCGACGCCACCCGCCGGCTGCTGGCGGATCCGGGGGTGAAGGAGCGCTTGCTCCACAAGCAGCGCACCTATCTGCTGAGCCTCGCCGGACCCGAGATCGACGACGCGTACGTGGAGGGGCGGCGCCGCATCGGAGAGGTGCACGAGCGGATCGGGCTCGAGCCGCGCTGGTACCTGGGCGCCTACGCCCTCTACTCCTCGCTCCTGACACCGCTCGTCTGCGAGGAGATGGACCGGGATCCGGAAGGCGCCGAGCGCACGCTCGCCGCGCTCCAGAAGCTGCTGCTCTTCGACGCGCAGATCGCGATGGAGACCTACATCGAGCGTCGCGAGCACGACCTCGAGTACCTGAACCGCGAGCTCTCGCGCACGGGTAACCGCCTGGCGCGCGACTACGAGGTGCAGGCCGCCGAGCTGCGCCGCACGCGCGAGCGGGCGAGCGCCGCGGAGCGCCTGGCCTCCCTCGGAACCCTCGTGGCGGGGCTCGCCCACGAGATCGGAACGCCGATGGGCGTG
>DASRUS010000203.1:0-5263 GCA_035687825.1 Myxococcota bacterium
GCGGTCCAGGCGGAGCGCGAGCTCAAGCGCCTCGCCGCGCTCCCCCAGCACGCCCCCGAGCGGCACATGATCCGCACCTACCTCGAGTGGCTGATCGAGCTGCCCTGGTCCGTGGAGACCCACGACCGCCTCGACCTCGCCGCGGCGCGCGACGTCCTCGAGGCGGACCACCACGACCTCGAGAAGGTGAAGGAGCGCATGCTCGAGTACCTCGCGGTGCGCAAGCTCGCGCCCGAGGCCAAGGGCCCCATCCTCTGCTTCGTCGGCCCGCCGGGCGTGGGCAAGACGTCGCTGGGCCGCTCCATCGCGCGCGCGCTCGAGCGCAAGTTCGCGCGCGCGTCGCTCGGCGGCATCCGCGACGAAGCCGAGATCCGCGGCCACCGGCGCACCTACGTGGGCGCGTTGCCGGGGCGCATCCTGCAGAGCCTCCGCCGCGCGGGCTCGCGCAACCCCGTCTTCCTCCTCGACGAGGTGGACAAGCTCGGCGCCGATTTCCGCGGCGATCCGTCCTCGGCCCTCCTCGAGGTGCTGGATCCCGAGCAGAACCACGCCTTCAGCGACCACTACGTGGAGGTGCCCTTCGACCTCTCGCGCGTGCTCTTCATCGCCACCGCGAACACGCTGGCCACGATCCCGCCCGCGCTCCTCGACCGCATGGAGGTGATCGAGCTCCCCGGCTACACCGATCACGACAAGCAGGTGATCGCGCGCCGCCACCTGGTCCCGAAGCAGCTCGCGGCGCACGGCCTCGGCGAGAACGACGTGGAGCTCGGCGACGAGGCCATCGCCCGGGTCGTGCACGAGTACACGCGCGAGGCGGGCGTGCGCAACCTGGAGCGCTACATCGCGACCCTGGTGCGCAAGGCGGCCCGCGAGATCGCGGAGTCGGGGCGCACCCGGCGGGTCGTGATCGACGAGGCGTGGGTGCCGCGCGCCCTCGGCCCGCCGCCGCACCTGCCCGAGACCGCGGAGCGCACGACCCGGCCCGGCGTCGCGGTGGCGCTGGCCCGCACCGCGGCGGGGGGCGACATCCTGTTCATCGAGGCCAACGCGGTGGCCGGGGGCAAGGGCGTGCGCCTGCGCCTCACCGGCCAGCTCGGGGAGGTGATGCGCGAGTCCGCCGAGGCCGCGCTCTCGTGGGTGCGCGCCAGCGCGGAGCGCCTCGGGATCGAGTCGCCCGTGCTGCGCGCCGGCGAGATCCACCTCCACGTGCCCGCGGGCGCCGTCCCGAAGGACGGGCCCTCCGCGGGCATCGCCCTGGTGGCCGCGCTGGTCTCGCTGCTGACCGGACGTCGCGTGGACGGACAGGTGGGCATGACCGGGGAGATCTCGCTGCGCGGGAAGGTGCTGCCCGTGGGCGGCATCAAGGACAAGCTCCTCGCCGCGACGCGCGCCGGCGTCACGACCGTGGTCCTGCCGCGGCGCAACGAGAAGGACCTCGTCGAGGTGCCGGACGAGGTGCGCGAGAAGCTCGAGCTGCGCCTCGTGGACTCCATCGACGACGTCCTCGCCATCGCGCTCGACGCACGCTAACTCCCCGTCGGGGAGAGGCATGCGGGTTGCGCTCGTGCACGACTGGCTCACGGGGATGCGCGGGGGCGAGCGCGTCCTCGACGAGCTGGCGGGCCTGTTCCCGGACGCCGACCTCTACACGCTCCTCCACGTGCCCGGGTCCACCTCGCCCCGCATCGAGCGGCTCCGGATCTTCACGAGCCCCCTCGCGCGCGCGCCGGGCGTCGCCCGCCACTACCGGAAGTACCTGCCCCTCTTCCCGTGGGCGATCCGGCGCCTGCGCGCCGAGGGCTACGACCTCGTGCTCTCCACGCACCACGCCGTGGCGAAGGCGATCCCGCACCCGCGCGAGACGCCCCACCTGTGCGTGTGCTTCACGCCCATGCGCTACGTGTGGGACCAGCTCGACGCGTATCTGGGACGCGGCGCGCGCCGCGTCCTGGCCGCCCCCCTGGTCGCGTACCTGCGCCGTTTCGACGTCGCGACCAGCAGCCGGGAGCAGGTCACCCGCATCGCGGCGATCTCGCGCAGCGTGGCCGACCGCGTGCGGCGCGCGTGGGGGCGCGACGCGAGCGTCGTCCACCCGCCCGTGGACCTCGAGCGCGTGCGCCCCGACGGCCGCCCGCCCGACGACTTCTTCCTGCTCGTGGGCGGCTTCGTGCCCTACAAGCGCGAGGACGTGGCGATCGAGGCGTTTCGCGCGCTCGGCCGGCGCCTCGTGGTGGTGGGCGACGGACCCGGGCGCGAGCGCCTGGCCCGCGGGGCGCCGCGCCACGTCGAGTTCACGGGCCGGGTCTCGGACGCCGAGCTGGCGAAGCTCTACGCGCGCTGCCGCGCGCTCGTGCACCCGCAGGAGGAGGACTTCGGCATCACCGCGCTCGAGGCGCAGGCTGCCGGCCGCCCCGTGCTCGCCTTCGGGCGCGGGGGCGCCGCGGAGACGGTCGTCCCGTGCGCGTCGCCGGAGGACGCCGCGGGCGCCACGGGCGTCTTCTTCGCGAACCAGAGCCCCGACGACCTCGCGGCGGCGGTGCGCCGCTTCGAGGCCAGCGAAGCCCGCTTCGATCCGGCGCGCATCCGCGCCCACGCGGAGCGGTTCTCCCCGGAGCGCTTCCGCGCCGAGATCCTCGACGAGGTGCAGCGCACGCTCCGGGCCTGACCCGGCCCGGTGCTTGCCCGATCCGGTGCGGTTCCCCATGATCCCACGCGGGGGATCCCGCCATGCCGCGACGCGGACCGAAGCTCGCGCGCAAGCTCGGGCGCAAGCTCCGCCTGCCCGCGGCGTACCTGCGCTCGTGGCGCGCGGCGCGCGCCGCGCACGATTCGTTCGCCGACCTCGAGCGCTTCTGCCTGTTCGTGGGCTATCCGCGCAGCGGGCACAGCCTCGTGGGCTCGCTCCTCGACGCGCACGCCGAGATGATCATCGCCCACGAGCTCCACGTGCTGCGCTACCTGCGCTACGGCTTCTCGCGCGAGCAGATCTTCGCGCTCCTCCTCGAGCGCTCCCGCGCGCAGGCCGAGGCCGGGCGCGCGGCCACGGGCTACTCGTACGTCGTGCCGAACCAGTGGCAGGGACGCTTCCGGCGCCTCCGCGTGATCGGCGACAAGCGCGGCGGCACGTCGATCCGCAAGCTCACGTCGCGACCGCACCTCCTGCCCCGGCTGCGGGCGCGCATCGGGCTGCCGCTGTGCTTCGTGCACGTGGTGCGCAATCCCTTCGACAACGTGGCCACGATCTGGCGCCGCAGCCGCAGCCGCGACCTCGCCTCGTCGATCGACCACTACTTCCAGATGGTGGCCGGCGTCGAGCGCCTGCGCGCGCAGCTCGCGCCGGGCGACGTCCTCGACGTGCGCCACGAAGACCTGCTCGACGACCCCTCCCGCGAGCTCCTGCGCCTGTGCGCGTTCCTCGGCGTGGAGGCGCACGGGGACTGGCTGCGCGACTGCGCCAGCATCGTCTGGAGGTCGCCGAAGCGGACGCGCGACGAGGTCGAGTGGCCGGACGCGGCGCGCGAGCGCGTGGCGAAGGAGGCCGAGCGGGTCCCCTTCCTCGCGGGCTACTGCTTCGAACGCTGATCCCGGGCGGGTGCGCCGGCCGCCACGGCCGGGCGGAGCCGACGCGTCGGATGCTAGAGTCGCGGGCGTGGCAACCCCCCACCGACCGCCCCCGGCGGGCCCGGGAGACGCCCGTCCGCGGGGTGGACGTGCACGTTGGCTCGCGGCGTTCGGAACCGCCGCCCTCGTCGTGATCGCGCTCGCGATCGCTTCCCTCGACCGTTCGCCGGAGCCGGGGCGCGGAACGCCGACGGTCCCGGCTGGGATCGAGACGCAGGACCCGCTGCGGGCGTCCGCACCGGATCCCGTGGGAGACCGTGGCGCCGGGCGTGCAGCCTGGCGCGACGTGCTCTCCCGCTGGCTCGGCGGACCCGACGCCGCCGAGCTCGGCCCGCTCCGCGACCTCGTGGACCTCGCGCGCGACCCCGAGACCCCCCTCGAGCTTCGCGTGGGCGCCGTGCGCTGGATCGCCCGCGACGGCGGCGAGGAGGCGTTCGAGATCCTCGAGGATCTGCTGCGCGGCGACGCTCCGGCCAGCCTTCAGGCCGCGATCGCGGAGGCGCTCGGGGAGTCGCCGCGACCGGAGGCCCGACCCCTGCTCCAGACGCTCCTCGAGAGCGAGGACGAAGCCGTCGCGCGCGGTGCGCTGCGCGGCCTCGCCCGGGGACCCGAGGCGACGGGGATTCTCGAGGACGTCCTCCTGGACGACGATCGGCCGGCCGGGGTGCGGGCCCAGGCCGCGGCGTTGCTCGGCGCGCTCGAGACGCAGGAGGCGTCCGCCGCGCTGCGCGCCGCGCTGGCCGAGATCGACGACGAGGCGCTCGTCGTGAGCGTGCTCGACGCCCTGGGCGAGCATCCCTTCGCGCGCAACGCCGAAGCCTTTCACGCGGTGCTCGGGAATCCGGCGTTGCCGCGGGAGATCAAGGTCGAGGCGCTCGAGGCCCTCGGCGACTCGAGCGCCGACGCCTCCGCCCTCCTCCTCGACTACGCGGCGCGCGCGCCCGAGGCCGAGCTGCGCGCCGCGGCGGTGGAGGCGATCGCGTTCCTCGACGACTCGGACGCCATCGCTCCCTGGCTCCTGCGCCTGGTGGAATCGGAGCCCTCGCCCGACGTGCGCGCGGAGATCTACCGCACCCTCGCCTTCCACGCGCGCGCGACCTACGCCGCCACCGACGTGCAGCGGCTCGTGGACGTGATCCTCTCGGAGACCGGCGGCCCGGCGCGCCTGCAGGGCTTCCGCCTCGTCGCGAGCATCCTGCGCGCGCACCCGGACCCGCGCCTCGTCGAGGCCTTCGATTCGCGCATGGTGCCCTGGCTCCAGGACGAGGCGCTGCGCGCCCCGGGCCGCCAGCAGCGCCTGGCGTCCCTCGACACGCTCAAGCTCGCGCGCACGCCCGAGGCGACCGAGGCGCTCCTGCGCCTGTCGCGGTCGCAGGACGCCGCGGTGGCCGAGGCCGCAGAGAAGGCGCTGCGCTTCGGGGCCCGCGCGAGCGCGCTCACGGCGAACTAGGGCGAGCGCGCCGTGACCGTCGCTCACTCCACGTAGCCGAGCGCCTCGAGCTTCTCCGTGAGCTCGCGGTCCAGGTCCGAGGCGACGTTGCGTGCGCGTCCGAGCGGCCGCCCGTACTGCGCCACGCGGACCACGGGTCGCGCCTCGTCGAATGCCTCCACGAGCGGGCGCCCGCGCAGCTCCTCCGAG
>DASRUS010000204.1:0-11500 GCA_035687825.1 Myxococcota bacterium
CAGGGTCTCGACGCGGCCCGCCCCCTCGAGCCCCGCCACGAACGGGAGCGGCCGCGGGTAGAGGCCGGTGCGGAAGTAGACGTCGATGAAGTTCACGCCCGCGACGGCGACGCGGACACGGGCCTGACCCGGCCCGGGCGCTCCGGGGTGCTCCCCGAGCTCGAGCACCTCGGGGCCGCCGGTGCGGCGGACCCAGACGGCCCGGCCAACGGGCGCTCCGCCCTCACAGGCATCCCGCGACCAGTCCGACGCAGATCGGAAGCTCGTTGCTCAGCGGACCGTTCGGGTTCGGGACCTGGAGCAGGTGCGTCCCGTCCGGGGACGCGGCTCGTGGTGTTCGCGACGTAGAGGCGGCTCGTGTCGGGCGAGAGGACCAGGGCGGCGGTCTCGAGCGCGGCGCGCGGGAAAGCCATGCGGTCGTCCTCCTCGGGGCGAGGCTTCCGCCAGTCTAAACCCCGGCGCCGGCGGATGGTTGCGTTCGTCGCGGGAGGACACTCACTTCGCCGCTAGGCCACGACTTCGGGCCCCCCGGGTGCGAGGTCACGGGCGAGCGGCACCCGGGGGAGCGGGTCGCGGGCCTCGTGCGGGCCGTCCGTCGCCTCCCGCGCCGCTACCCTCGCGCGCCGTGACCGACCTGCGCCTCGAGCGGTCCCGCTTCGGAACGCTGCGCGACGGGACCGCCGTCGAGCGCTTCGTCCTCGCGAACGCGGCGGGGACCAGCGCCGAGCTCACGTCCTACGGGGCGAGCCTCGTGCGTCTCCTCGCGCGCGATCGCGCCGGGCGGCTCGGCGACGTGGTCCTCGGCTTCGACTCGCTCGCGCCCTACCTGGCGAAGCATCCCCACCTCGGCGGCACGATCGGGCGCTACGCGAATCGCATCGCGGGGGGTCGCTTCCCCCTCGACGGCCGCGAGGTCGTCCTCGCCACGAACCAGCCGCCGCACCATCTGCACGGCGGGGTCGTGGGCTTCGACCGCGTGGTGTGGCGGGCCGACGAAATCGGCGAGCGCGACCGCGTGGGGGTCCGCTTCTCGCACCGAAGCCCGGACGGCGACGAGGGCTACCCCGGGCGCCTGGAGGTCGCGGTCACCTATGCCCTCGGCGCGGACGACGCGCTGCGCATCGACTTCGCGGCGAGCGCCGACGCCCCCAGCGTCGTGAACCTCACGCACCACTCCTACTGGAACCTCCGCGACGGCGGCGCGAGCGAGATCCTCGACCACGAGCTCTTCGTGAACGCCCGCGCCTACACCCCCGTGGATCGGAGCGGGGTTCCGACGGGGGCGATCGAGCCCGTGGCGGGGACGCCCCTCGACTTCCGCTCCCCGCGCCGGATCGGCGAGCGCATCGCCGCCCTGGCCGAGGCGCGCGGCGGCTACGACCACAACTTCGTCCTCGACCGCGCGCCGGCCGCGGCCGGTCCGGCGCTGGCGGCGCGCCTGCGCGATCCCCCGAGCGGCCGCGTGCTCGAGGTCCACACCACCCAGCCCGGCCTCCAGCTCTACGCCGGGAACTTCCTCGACGGCTCCCTCGTCGGTCGCGGCGGCGCCCGCTACCGCCGCCACCACGGCCTGTGCCTCGAGACCCAGCACTTCCCCGACTCGCCGAACCACCCCCACTTCCCGACGACCCGCCTGGCCCCGGGAGAGGAGTACCGTCACACGACGGTGTATCTACTCGGAACGGATCCGTAACGCCGGAGAGCCTGCGAGCCGAGGCCGAGGGGTCGGCGCGGAAGTCAAGCGCAGGCCGACACGTGCTTCGGCAGGACTGCCTGCCGCGTGCTCCGCGAAAGTGACACCCAGGTCCGTTGTCGGCCGAGCCATGGAGCGACGACCCCTCGGCCTCGGCTCGCCGCGGCAGGGCAATGATCCTACAGCGCACCGCAGGCAAGGACCTACGTCCTCGCCCCCAGCGCCTCCAGCACGTTCGCCCGGTGCCCGAGCGTGTGCGCGATCCCGGACAGGAACGAGAACACCCGCCCCACGAGCACGAAGTCGCTCGGCACCGACACCACGGGGTTCTCGCGGATCGCCTCGAAGAGCTCGTCCGTCATCTCCTCGGTGAACTCCCCCTCGAAGCGCCCCGTCTCGCTGCGGCTCAGCATGCGCCGCGCGATCTCGACGAAGGTGGAGGAGTCGCCCGTCTTGGTGCGGAAGCCGAGCTCGTGGAAGGCGCGGACCATCGCCGCTTCGCTCTGCGTCAGCATCGAGAACATGAGCTCGAAGAGACCGAGGCCGAAGCCGCGAGGCAGCTCCTTCGCGAGGCCGAAGTCCATGAGCACGATCTGCCCGCCCGGGCGCACGAAGAGGTTGCCCGGGTGGGGATCTGCCTGGAAGAAGCCGGCCGCCAGGATCATGCGCGTGTAGATGCGCATGAGATCCTGCACCACCTGGGCGGGGTCGATGCCGGCCGCTCGCAGCGCCCCCACTTCCGTCACCTTGAGCCCGTCTACGAGCTCCATGGTGAGCACGCGCCGCGTGCTCCACTCCGGGATGATCTCCGGGACCTTCACGGAAGGATCGTCCGCGAAGAGCGCGCGCACGCGGTCGGCGCTCGCGGCCTCGCGCTCGAAGTCGAGCTCGAGGGCGAGGTGGTCCGTCACCTCCGTGAGCAGCGGCAGGAGCTCGATGGGCTGCGGGTCGAAGCGCTCGTAGATCTGGCAGGCGCGCCGCATGTTCGCGAGGTCGGTACGCACGATCGCCTCGATGTCGGGGTACTGCACCTTCACCGCGACGAGCCGCCCGTCGCGCAGGCGCGCGCGGTGCACCTGCGCCAGCGACGCGGACGCCACCGGCCGCTCGGCGAACTCGGCGAAGACGGCGTCGAGGGGCTTCCCCAGCTCGCGCTCCACCGCGTCGCGGATCGTCGGGAAGGGCTTCGGCGGGACCGCGTCGTGGCACTGCTTCAGGATCTCGATGAAGGGCGGCGGGAACACGTCGGCGCGCGTGGCGATGGCCTGGCACGCCTTGATCACGACGCCGCGCAGGTCGAAGGCCGCGGCGAGGATCGTACGGGCCGCGCGCTCGTGGGTGCGGGTCTTGTCCTTCGGCGACCGCCGGCGCAGCGCGCGGCGGAAGAACGCGGGCACCTTGTAGAGCGCCCAGATCCAGGCGCCCGTGCGCGCGATGCGCCACGAGCGCCACAGCCGTTCGACGAACTGCATGAGCTAGCTCGTGGGATCGACGGGCTCGAACCCCGTGCGCGCGGGCGGCGTCCAGTGGGTCTCGAGGGCGTCGAACTCCTCGGCGAGATGCCGGGGGTCTCGCGCCGCCCGCATCGACTCGCCGAGGGAGGCGCGCAGATCCTCGCGCTGCTGGCGCGGTCGCTCGGTGGTGAGCGAATGGAGCGTGCGGTGCAGGAGGCCGTCGACGACGGTCCTCCCCGGGATCGTGCCGCCCGCCACGCTGCGGAGCGTCCGCGCGCGCACCTCGGAGAGCGCCGTGCGCAGGTACTCCACGTGGGGATTCTCGTCCGCGCGGATGTAGCCCACCATCGCGCCGGCGCCGCCGGGATCCGCGGAGACCTCGGGGTCCGAGAGCACCTGCTGCCCCCAGGCGAACGTGTTCTCGGCGAAGACCTCCACCACGAGCACGGTGGCCATGGTCTGGAGCATGCGCTCGAGGCCCTCGTCGAGCTGCGGGAACGCCCGCTCGCGGCCGCGCGAGGCGTTGCGCCGGCCCATGAAGCGCATCAGCACGTCGCCGGGCACGGTCGGATTCTCCAGGGCGAGGTCGCGCGCCGCCTCCCACATCTGCTTGTGCCCGCCCTGGTCGCGGTGACCCGCCTCGTCGCGGGCGTGCGCCTCGAAGAGGCCCCTGCGCAAGTGCGCGAGCGCAGTCCCGTCGAAGGGCTCGATCACGAGCTCCGCGAGCTCGGGTACCCGGACGTCCCGGATGATCGCGCCGAAGCCCTCGATGATGGAGATCATCGTGAGGGTGCGCACCACGGGATCGCGCACGCCTTCGCGCAGCAGGAGCTTCGTCTGCGCCGCGTTCGGATACTGCGGCGGGATGAGCGCGCGGGGGATGTCCACCAGGGCGTCGCCGTTGCGCGCGAGGCGCGCCTGCCAGGCGCGGATCGCGGGCAGGCGGTGGCGCGTGCGCGGCGAGCGGTAGCGACCGTCGGCGTCGAAGCCGCCGTGGCAGCGCACGCCGTTCGCCACGAGGGGCTCGCGCACCTCCGGGTCCGTGAGGATCTCCTCCGCGCTGTACACGAGCGGCGCGTCGTGCGCTGCCGCCGCGTTCATGGCCATGGTCTCTCCCTCTCTCGCCTGCTTCGGACGCGCGCGTGGAGACTTCAGTGCACGCCCGTCGTCTGGACGAGCGTCGCGGGATCGATGCCGAGGCCGCGCAGCACGCGGTCCCACAGGCCGTCGAGATCCTGGTGGAAGACGAGACCCGGCTCCGCGGGCGCCACGATCCAGGCCCCCGCCGCGAGCTCCTGCTCGAGCTGCCCGGGGCCCCAGCCCGAGTAGCCCAGGAAGAGGCGCGCGTGGCGCGGCGGATCCTGGGCCACGCGGCGCAGCACGTCGAGGGAGCGCGCGAAGTGGACGCCGTCGAGGACGGTCTGCGCGTCGAAACCCTGGGCGCCGTCGAAGAGGAGCCAGCCGGTGTCGGGCTGGCACGGGCCGCCGGAGCAGACGTGCGCCTCCGCAGCGCCGTGCCACTCGATGTCGAGGCCGCCGCAGAGCTCGGACGCGAGGAGTGACGTGCGGCGGTTCAGCACGAGCCCGAAGGTGCCCTCGTCGCCGTGCTCGAGGAGCAGCACCGCGCTGCGATGGAAGTTCGGGTCCGCGAGCTGCGGCATCGCGACGAGGAGCGCCGGGGCGAGGGATGACTCCTGCACGCGGAAAGGCTAGAGCACCTTCCGGGATGGAGCACCACCTGCACCGGATCCAGGCTCTCGCGACGGCGCTCGTCGCGCTCGGGCTCGCCGGAGTCGTGGCGAGGCTCGCGCGGCACGCGCCCCCGTCGCTGGAGGTCGCGCTCACGGGCTTCGCGGTCGCGATCCTGTTCACGCTGCTCGCGCTGGCGGGCGCGCTCGCCTCGGGAAGCCCACGCCCGGCGCAGCGACTCGGCCTCGCGCGCGGGCGACTCGGCCCCTTCGCGTTGCTGCTCCTCGTGGCTGGAATGCTCGCCTTGAATCTCGGCGTGGACAGCACGATCCGCGCCTTCGAGGTCCGCGAGACGGGCTCCCTCGCGCGCTTCGATCGCGCGGTCGCGAACGCGCGCGGCCCGTCGCTGGCCGCGGCGGCCGTCGCGTTCGCACTCCTGCCCGCGTTCGCGGAGGAGCTGTTCTTCCGCGGCTGGCTCCAGCGGGCGCTCGCGACGCGCCTGCGCCCCGCGTGGGCCGTGGCGCTCGCCGCCCTCGCCTTCGCGCTGGCGCACGGCGATCGCGTGCACGCCGCCGCGGCGTTTCCCCTCGGCCTCTACCTCGGCGCCGCGGCCCAGCTCGCGGGGAGCACGCGCGCTCCGATCCTGTGTCACGCGGCGGGCAATCTGGCCGCGGTGTGGTTGGGTGCCACGAACCTGGGCCCGCACGCGCTCGCTCCCGCGCTCGTGCCCGTGGCGTTCCTGGTGGCGGTCTTCGCCTTGTGGGGAGCGCGCCGGCTGGGCGCGCGTCGGGGCTCAGTGCCCCTCGGCCATGCTCGAGGCGAGGAGGTGCCCCACCCCGAGGAAGAGGGCAAGGAGCAGCAGCCATAGGGCGAGGCTGAAGGCCAGCGTGATCCACCCATCCCGGGCGCTCGTCTGCGGCTCTCGATCGGACATGGCTCCCTCCGGCCGTCGCGGCGGCGGAGCATAACCGTCGATCGCGCGCGTCGCATGGGAGCCCGGGCAGCGGCGCGGAATTTTCCCTGGGGGAGGGTCAAGCGCCCGGGCCGGTTGGCCGACGTGGATGCAGGCTCCGTGCGCGGGGTCTGCTGCGAGGCTGCCATGCAGGACCGCCCTTCGATCCTTCTGCTCGACGACGGCGAGCTCGACGACGTCCGGGAGCTCCTGGCCGAGCTCGGGGCAGACGTGTGCTCGCTGCGCGGCGGGGCGATCCCCGAGACCGTGGAGCCGCCCGAGGACCT
The DNA here is from genome assembly GCA_035687825.1 of Myxococcota bacterium. GTDB lineage: Bacteria > Myxococcota_A > UBA9160 > UBA9160 > DASRUS01 > DASRUS01. The sequence continues at coordinate 6,076 of DASRUS010000204.1, forward strand.
CTTCATCGCGAGCGCCCGCCGCGCGCTCGCCGCCAGCCGCTGGCCGTCGGCCACCGGCGCGGGGCCCGCGAAGCTCGCCGTGGTGGCCGAGGATTCGAACACGCTGCGCCAGATGCTGCGCCGCCTGGGCTTCGACTTCCTGGTGCGGCGCCCCGTGCACCACGAGGCGCTCCGCCTGCTGCTCCTGCACTGCCTCTTCCGTGGCGAGGAGAAGCGGCGCGAGCCGCGCGCGGTGATCGGCCGCGAGGTCGCGTACCGCGTCGGGCTGAAGCGCAAGACCGCGATCCTCGCCGAGCTCTCGGGGCAGGGGCTCCGCCTGGTGGGCGACGCGTCGCTCGCCCCCGGCACGCGCGTGATGGTCCAGTTTCCCGGCAGGCTCGGCGGACCCTTCGCGGTGAGCGCCCACGTGATCCGCTCGGACGAGCGCACGTCGCGCGAAGGCCGCCCCGAGTGGGTGCTCGCCCTCTCCATCGATCCCGGAGACAAGACGGGCCGCAAGCGCATGCGCGAGCTCGCGAAGCAGCTCCAGGGCGGTCCGCTCGCGCTCACGCCGCCCGTCCCGCGCGCGGCCACGAGCCCGCGGCCCGGCGCGGCGCCGGGCGAGGCGAAGCCGACCCCGGCGGAGCTCGATTCCGCCCTGGACGGGGAGGACCTCGACGGAGCGACGAGCGCGCCCGACGGCTACGAGGACGTCGAGGGCGCGAACGAGCGGCGCCGCCACCGGCGCGCGCGGTTCCGCCGCTCCGTGATGGCGATCGACGAGGCGCGGCCGCGCGTGCTCGTGGGCCGCGATCTTTCGAGCGGCGGCATGCGCGTGGATCCCGATCCCGTGCTCGCGCCCGGACAGCGTCTGCGCCTTGCCGTCTATGGCGCCGCGCGCGAGGAGCCCTTCATCGTGCGCGCGCACGTGATCCGCAGCGACGCGAAGGACGGCGCGGCCCTCCAGTTCGAGGAGCTCGACGCCGCGACGGCGCGCCGCGTGGAGGGGCTCGTGGCGCTGCTTCCCTCGGTCGAGTCGCTGCGTGACGGCGAGGCGGGATCCGTCGGGACCGTGGTCAGCGAGGTGCTCGAGACCGAGTCCTGAGCGGCAAGGATCCGGTCAGCGGCCTTCCCGGGCCGCGGCCTTCTTGCGATCCAGACGGCGCTTGCGGCGCAGGTGGGTCAGGTGGCGCTTGCGCTTCTGCTTGTTCTTGCTCCGGGCCATGGAAGCCTCCTGGTCGATCCTCTCGAACGTCGCGATCGTGCGGGAGGGCGCATTCTACTCGCGGGAGCGAGAGCGCGCGAGGAGCCCCGGGCCGGGGCCGAGCTAGGACTTCGCGCGCGCGGACCGCTCGACGCTGCGCAGCGCCGGGGGCGCGGGGTCCGCGAGCCAGCGGTCCACGGCCTCGGGCCGGCAGGGGCCGGGCGAGCAGAAGATCACCTTCAGCGTCTCGGCGGCGACCTGGGACGGTGTCACCCACCAGCGCGGCTGCTGCACGAGGACCACGGCCAGCGCGATCTTCGGCTCGTCCGCGGGCGCCACGCCGACGAACCACTCGTAGCGTCCGTCCGGGTCGCGGCCGGAGAGGCTCCCGGTCTTGCCCGCCACGCGCACGGGGCCGAGCAGCGGTCCGCGCCGCGTGCGGAAGGCGCGCCGGGCGGTGCCGCGCTCCGTCGTGTCCACGAGCATCGAGCGCAGCTCCTTCGCGAGCTCCGGGGTGAGGACCTCCATCGCGGGAGCGTGCGGGACGCTCAGGCGCCGGCCGGACCCGTCGCTCACCGCGGCGATCCAGTACGGCTCCACGCGCTGGCCGCGGACGAGCGTCGCGGCGAGCTGCGCGGCGTGGAGCGGCGTGATGCGCGATCCCGCCAGGCCCGAGCCGAGCTTCCCGAGCTCGAGGGGATCCTCGGACGCACGCGCCTCGCCCGCGGGATGCACCGGCGCGGGGGGCGAGAGCCAGCCGAAGCGATCGATGGCGCCGAGCAGGCCGTCCGACCCGATGCGGTGCACGGCGAGCTGCGCGAAGCACTGGTTGTTCGAGGTGGCGAGCGCCTTGCGCAGCGTCACGGAGTTGCCCGAGCGTGGCGGATCCACGCGCGAGCGAGTGAGGCGATAGGGGTTGCCGACGTAGCGGCACTCCTGCCGGGCCAGCTCGGGCGACCCGTCGAGCGCCGCGGCGGCGGTGATGACCTTTACGAGCGACGCCGCGGGGTAGGTGCGGTCGGGCGGGAAGCGCACGGGATCGGTGGAAGCGTACGCGAGCACGCGCCCCGAGGTGGGCTCGAGGACGATCGCGTGACCGAGCTCCACGTGCCCGCGCTCCAGGATCTCGAAGACCTCGCGCATGAGCTCGCGGTCGAGCGTGTAGTCCACGCGCAGGGGCGGGGCGAGGTCCGCGCGCGAGGCCGGCGGGGGCACGAGCTCGACCAGATGACGCACGTCCGACGCGCTCGCGGGCCCCGCGGCGAGGAGCTCCTCGAGCCGGGCCGCGGTGATGGGGATCCGCGACAGGAGCTCGTCGGGTGCGAGGTCGTTGCGGGGTCCACGCCGCTGCGGCGCGGGCTGCGCCGGCCGGCTTCCCAGATCGGTTGCGGGCTCCCCCGCGACGGCGCTCGGAGCGGAGCCCGCCGGGTCGATCGGACCGGGATCGGCGCTCGTCCCCAGCAGCTCGGCGCCCGCCCCCGCCACGGCCAGCCCCAGGGCGGTGAGCGTGAGCTTGCCCCGCCACAGCATCCCGCGCTTCGAGCGCGGGGGACGGACGTGCAGACGGATGCCTTCCCCCTTCACGACGGCTCCTCTTCCACCTTCCTCTTCGGCTGTCGGCGTCGAGGGGAACGCGCCGAATCACCCCACTGCGGCTGCGGCTAGATTGCCTCCACACCCTGCACTTCGGGAATCTCCTCCCGGAGCCTCTGCTCGATGCCCATCTTCAGGGTGAGCGTCGAGCTCGGGCAGCCTTGGCAGGAACCCTGCAGGTACAGCTCCACGATGCCGTCGCGGAACCCGGCGAACACGATGTCACCGCCGTCCATCGCCACGGCGGGGCGGATCTCCTCGTCCAGGATGCGGCGGATGCGCTCCACGACCGCGTCCTCGGGGCCCACCGCCGCCTGCGCGAAGCCCGGGCCCAGGGGCGACTCCCCGGACTCCCGCGAAGCCTTGATGGCGTCCACCAGGGACTGGGCCACGTCCGTCCACTCCACGTCCTCGCGCTTGGTGACCGTGACGAAGTTCGAGGCGACGAACACGCCCGTGACCCCTTCCACCGCGAAGAGCCGCGCCGCGAGCGGCGAGACCTCGAACCCCACCGGCTGCTCGAAGTGGGCGCTCCGCCCGGAAGGAAGCATCGGCTCCCCGAGGATCCACTTGATGCTGTTCGGGTTGGGGGTGCGTTCTGCGCGCATGTGGAAGCCGGGTTGCATGATGGTGTCTCCCGAAACCAACCAAGATAGCGAAGATCGGCGTTTAGCTGCCGGCCAGCTCCAACGCCGGATCAATCCCCGGACCCTGCCTCGGCGACCGTGAACCCGACCTCCTGGCCGTACGAGATCTCGAGATTATGGCCGTCGGGATCGCGGATGAAGGCCCAGTAGCCGACGGGGTAGCCCGAGTCGAGGGGGCCGAGGCCGAGCCGGCCCTCCTCCCGGGCCAGCGCGCACAGGCGATCCACCTCGGCGCGGCTCTCGCAGCCGACGCCCAGGTGCGCGAAGCCCTCGAGGCGACCCTCCACGCGCTCCGCCTGGATCAGCACGATCACGAAGGGCCGCGTGAGATCCGAGAGCCACAGGACCTGGCGGCCCGTGAGCTCGTCCTTGCGCCGGTGCACGACCTGCATGCGCGCGTAGCGCGCGTAGAAGGCGATGCTCGCCTCGGGGTCGCGCGCGACGAGCGCCACGTGGGTGAGGCCCCGGTCCTTCGCGCCGGCGGCTGCGTCGCTCACGCGGGAAGCGTAGCCCGGTTCCCGAAGAGCCGCGCCTCGACGTCGGCGAGGCCGCACACGAGGTAGCCGAGCTCCCGCGCGCGGGCGTGCTCGCGCGGTCCGTTGTAGCCCCACGCCGCGAGCGCGCAGCGCACGCCCAGGGGCGCCACGGACTCGAGGTGGTTCAGCTTGTCCTCGAGGAACGTGATCTCCCCGAAGGCGACACCGAGCTCGCGCTCGAGGTGCTCGAGGTGCGCGCGCTTGCTCACGCCCGTCTCCTTGTCGAGCACGCGCCCGGGGCCGAAGAGCGGCGCGACCCCGTAGTGGACGAGGAGCTCGCGCACGGAGTGACGGTCCTTCGCGGTGGCGATGGCGAGCTCCACCTCGCTCGCGCGCCGGTGCAGGATCTCGAGGAACGCGGGGTAGGGCGCGAGGAGGGCGAGCCAGCCCGCGCGGTCGGTGCGCTCCCACTCCGCGCGCACCTGGTAGAAGCGCTTGTGGAAGGCGCGCAGGCGCGCCGCGTCGCGCGCCGCCTTGAAGGCGTCGTAGCGCGCCTGATCGGGGAGCGGGACGCCGGCTTCGAGCGCGTCGAGGGCGACCCCGTAGTCCTCCGCGCGGTTCCCGAGCGGCATGAGCTCGAGGAAGGCCGCGAAGAGGGGATCGACCTCCGGCCGGCGCGGATCGAGTCGCGCGAGGACCTCGCGCAGTCGCGAGCCCGGCTCGAGCGCGGTGTGCGTGCGCAGCGCCACGACGAAGGCCTCGGGCGCGCTGTCCGCGATCACTCCGTCGAAGTCGAGGACGAGGGCCTTCATCCGTGCTTGCCTCCCGCGCCGCGAGGCTACCATGCCCGCGTGACCTGGAAGCCCGAGCTCGAAGAGCTCGCGCGACGCGCCGAGCTCGCCCGCCGCATGGGCGGCGAGGAGCGCGTGGCGCGTGCGCGCGCCGAGGGGCGTCTGCCCGTGCGCGAGCGCATCGAACGCCTGCTCGATCCCGGCTCGTTCCACGAGACGGGAATCCTCGCGGGCCGCGGCTCCTACGACGCCGAGGGAAGGCTCGAGTCCTTCACGCCCTCGAACTTCGTGTGCGGCCGCGGTCGCATCGAGGGGCGCGAGGTCGTGGTCGGCGCCGACGACTTCAGCGTGCGCGGCGGCGCTGCGGACGGGGCGGTGGGCAACAAGATGGGCTGGGCCGAGAAGGCCGCGCGCGATCTGCGCCTTCCCCTCGTGCGCCTCGTGGACGGGACGGGGGGCGGGGGCAGCGTGAAGACGCAGGCGACGACGCGCCGCTCCTACGTCCCCTGGATCCCCGACTGGGACGTGTCGGTGGAGCTCCTCTCCCTCGTGCCCGTGGTGGCGGCCGCGCTCGGCCCCGTGGCCGGGCTCGGCGCCGCGCGCGTCGCGGCGTCGCACTTCTCGGTGATGGTGCGTGGCACGAGCCAGCTCTCCGTGGCGGGGCCGCCGGTGGTGCGCCGCGCCCTCGGCCAGGACCTCGACAAGGAGTCGCTCGGCGGCTCGCGCATCCACGCG
>DASRUS010000205.1:0-18856 GCA_035687825.1 Myxococcota bacterium
CCGGAAGCCGAGGCGCGGGCCGAGGCGCGCGGCGCGCAGCGCGCGCGTGGGATCGTCGTGGAAGCTCCGCTCGTGGAGCACGCGCAGGCGGCGCGCGGCGAGATCCGCCTGGCCGCCGGCCACGTCGACGACCGGCGGACGACCGCGCGCGGCGGCCCGTGTGAGGGGGATGGCGAGCGCGTTCACGCTGAAATCGCGCCGCCGGAGGTCCTGCTCCAGGCTGCCCGGCGCCACCGTGGGAAGCGCGCCGGGGTGCGCGTAGCTCTCGGTGCGCGCCGTGGCGAGATCCACGGCGCCCTCGGGCGTCTCGATGCGCGCCGTGGCGAAGCGCTCGTACCCGACCGCGCGCGCGCCCGCGGGAGCCGCGCGCGCGGCCAGCTCCAGCGCGCCCTCGCCGTCCCGGGCCTCGACCAGGAGATCCACGTCCCGCACCGATACGCCGAGCAGGAAGTCGCGCACCGGGCCGCCCACGAGGTGCACCGCGAAGCCGGCCCCCTCGGCGTTCGCCAGGATCCCCTTCACGAGCGGGCGCAGCGGCGCCGGCAGCGCCGCGGTCACGGTCTCGCGGAGCGCCGGCCTCAACGCGTCCGCCCGCGCCCCGCGCCCCGCGGATGGCGCTCCTCCACGAGCTCGCGCAGCCGGGCTCTACTCACGTGAGTGTAGATCTGCGTGGTCGAGAGGTCCGCGTGGCCGAGCATCGCCTGCACAGCGCGCAAGTCCGCGCCACCTTCCAGAAGGTGCGTTGCAAACGCGTGGCGCAGCACGTGGGGCGACACGCGCTCCGAGGGGATGCCCGCGGCGCGGGCCAGGGCGCGCAGCCGCGCGAAGCAGTTCTGCCGCGTCATGGCCGCGCCGCGACGGGTGACGAAGACGGCCTCCGTGGCCCGCCGCGCGCCGCGCAGGAGCGCGGGCCGGCCGTCGGCAAGCCACGCCTCGAGGGCGTCGAGGGCCGGCTCGCCGATGGGGACGATGCGCTCGCGCCGCCCCTTGCCCACCACCTGCACCACGCCGCGCCGGCGGTCGAGCCGGCCGAGCGGGAGCCCCACGAGCTCCGACACGCGGAGCCCCGCGCCGTACAGGAGCTCGAGCATCGCGCGGTCGCGCAGGCCGAGGGGCGTGGTGGCGGAGGCCGCGCCGAGCAGCGCCTCCACCTCTTCGGGCGAGAGCACGCGGGGCAGCCTTCGCTCGAGGCGCGGCGCCGCGATCCCGTCCAGCGGATCGCCCGCCAGCCGACCGCTCGCCTGGAGGTGGCGCAGGAGCCGTCGCGTCGCCACGAGCGCCCGCGCCCGGCTGCGCGCCCCGAGGCCCTGCCGGGCGAGGCAGGCGAGGAAGCCCGAGACGTGAGCGCGCTCGAGGTCCGCCCCGCGGGCGACCCCCGCGCGCTCGACGTACTCGACGAAGCGCGCGAGGTCGCGCGCGTACGCCTCCACCGTGCGCTCCGCGAGCCCCCGTTCCACGCGGATGTGCGTGAGGAATCCCTCCAGCGCGGCGTCGAGCTCGCCGCTCCCCTCAGCCACCGGCCCCCTCGGGCCCCGCCGACGCCACGGCGAGGAGCGCCTCGCGCAGGCGCTCGACGCGCTTCCTGTCCCGGAGCTTCTTGGCCGTCGCCGCGTCCTTCACGTAGAACGTGTCCGCCACCTGGTCGAGGATCGTCGTGGCCTTCGAGATGTAGATCTCGCAGCCGTGGTCCGCGAGCGTGCGCGTCAGGTCGTAGAGCAGGCCCAGGCGATCGTCCGCGGCGACGTCGAGGATCGTGTAGAAGTCCGATTCGGAGTTCGTGATCGTCACGCTCGGCGGGTGGCGCGCGGGCGTCTGCGGCCGGCCCAGCGGCCGCCGGCGCTGGCGGATCAGCTCGGCCAGGTCGCGGGTCCCCGCCAGCACGTCGCGCAGCGTGGTCTCGAAGGCCTGCCACGCCAGGCGGCGCTCCGGCTCACCCCCGGGCGGGGCCGCGACGCGGTAGACCTCCAGCGCGAGGCCCGCGCGGGTGGTGTAGACGTTCGAGCCCAGGATGTTGAGGCCGCGGCTCGCGAGCGTGCCCGCCACCATCGCGTACAGGCCGTGCACGTCGCGCGTGCAGAGCAGCAGCTCGGAGGAGCCGTCGTTCATCTCGCGGACCGCGAGCGCGACGCCCTGGGCGGGGTCGAAGCCGAGGACGAGCCGCGCGTGGCGCGCGATCTCGCGCGGATCGTGCGACACGAAGTAGCGTCGCGGCAGCGTCGCGAAGAAGTCGTCGATGCGCGCCTCGGCGAGACCCAGGCCACGCAGCTCCGCGCGCGCGTCCGCCTGGCGCGCCTCCACCTCCGCCTCCACCTGCTCGAGCGCCCGCGCCGGATCGTCGCCCCCGGTCTCCAGGAACTCCGAGGTGCGCTCGAAGAGCTGGCGCAGCAGGCGCCCCTTCCAGTCGGTCCACGCCTCCGGCGAGGACGCGCGCGTGTCCGCGAAGGTGAGGAGGTACAGGTTGCGCAGGTTTTCGCGATCCCCCACCAGGCGCGCGAACTCTACGATCACCTTGGGATCCGCGAGGTCGCGCCGCTGCGCCACGTGCGACATGACGAGGTGCTGCGCCACCAGGAACACGACCCGCTCGCGCCGCTCGGGCTCGAGGCCGAGGCGCTCCAGGCAGCGGCGCGCGATCTCGGCGCCGCGCCGCGAGTGATCGCCGCCCCAGCCCTTGCCCACGTCGTGCAGCAGGCAGCCGACGAAGAGCACCACGCGGTCCTCGGCGCTGCGCACGAGGTCGGTCAGCACCGGGAGCGCGCGCTCGTACTTCCCGCGCCACAGGCGGCGCAGCTGCTCCACGAGGAACGTGGTGTGCACGTCCACCGTGTAGGTGTGGTACATGACGTGCTGCCAGCGGCAGACGAGGTGCTCCCACTCGGGAAGGAACGCCCCCAGCACTCCCTCCTCGTTCAGCGCGGTGAGCGTCCGGAACACGCGGCGCTCCGCGGCCAGGATCTGGAAGAACGCCGCGGCCGCCGCCGGGTCCGCGCGGAACGCGTCGTCCACGAGGTCGAGGTTCTCGCGCACCAGGCGCAGCGCCGTGCGCGAGAGCGGCACGTCCTGCGCCTGGGCCACGGCGAAGGCGCGCAGCAGGCGCACGGGTCGCTCGCGCAGGTGCGCCGCGTGCGGGATCTCCAGGTGGTCGCCCACCACGCGGAAACCCTCCTCCACCTCGCGAACCGGCGGCGGCGGTCCCGGCGGGCGCACGCGCGCCAGGCACTGGTGGAGGATCAGGTCCGAGGTCTTCGCCACCACGCGGGCGTGCCGGTACCAGGCGCGCATGAAGCGCTCCACCGGGAGCTCCTCGCCGGCCGGGGCCGCCGCCTCGTAGTCGAGGGAGCGCGCGATCTCCTCCTGGTGGGCGAAGCCCATCTGGTCGTTGCGGCGGCCCGCCAGGAAGTGGAGCTGGTTGCGCACGCGCCACAGGAAGTCGAGGGCGCCGCGCAGCTCCACGAGCTCCGCGCCGGTGACCAGGCCGAGGGTCAGGCCCGCCTCCAGGCCGCGCAGGCCGGGGTTCACGCCGCGCATCGCCCAGAGCGCGCCGTGGTAGTCGCGCAGCCCGCCGGCGCCTTCCTTCACGTTGGGCTGGAGCAGGTAGAGCGATTCGCCGAACTTCTCGTGGCGCTCCGCCCGCACCTGGATGAGCCGCTCGAGGAAGGATTCGGCGTCGCCGAGCACGTCGCGCTCCACCGCCCGCTCGAACTCCGCGAAGAGCGCGGCCTCGCCCGCCAGGAGGCGGGCGTCGAGCACGGAGGTGCGCACGGTCTCGTCCTGGTGCGCGAGCACGCAGGTCTCCGCCACGGTGCGGATCGCGCAGCCCACGCTGAGCCCCGCGTCCCACAGCCAGTACTGGAGCCGCTCCGCCACCGCGCGCTCCGCCTCCGGGAGCGGCTCCGGGTGCAGGAGCAGGAGGTCCACGTCCGAGTGGATCGACATCTCGCGGCGCCCGTAACCCCCGACCGCGGCCACCGCCAGCCGGTGGGGAAGCTCGGGGTGCTCCGCGGCGGCGCGCGCCTGCGCCCGGGCGAAGAGCGCGCGCACCAGGCGGTCGGTGAGGTCGGTGGTGGCCTCGTTCACGACGCGGCCCGAGCCGCTCTCGCGGTGGAGCACCGCCACGTGGGCGCGCGCGGCCTCCAGGTAGCGGCGCACGCCGCGCACGAGCGAGCTGTCGGCGCCGGCGGGCTCCGCCTCCGAGAGGAATGCGTCCAGGCGCGGCGCCTCGCTCACGGCCGGCGTCCCGCCAGGACGGGCGCCGTGAGGTCGCGATAGCGCACGATCCCCGCGGCGATCTCGCCTGCCAGCGCGTCGAGGTAGCGCGAGTCGGCGAGCCGCTTCGCCTCGTCGGGGTTCGTGAGGAAGCCCACCTCCACGAGCACGGAGGGCAGGTTCGAGAGGAACAGCACGAAGAAGGGCCCCTTCTTGATGCCCAGGTCGTTCACGCCGCCGTAGCGCTGCTGCATGCCGCCCACGAGCTCGCGGTGCACCGCCTTCGCGAGCCGCGCCGAATGCTCCGACACCTCGGAGATGCGGAAGCCCGCGACGGTGCGCTGCAGGCTGTCGAGCTGCGCCGGGCTGATGCCGTTCTCGTGCGCGGCGACGCGCACCGTATGACGTTCGTGGCTGCGGTCGAGGTAGTAGGTCTCGATCCCGCGCAGCGAGCGGCGCGGCGCCGCGTTCACGTGGAGCGAGACGAAGAGGTCGGCCCCCTCGCCCTCCGCGAACGCGGTGCGCTCCTCGAGCTCCACCGTGCGGTCGCCGTCGCGCGTGAGCAGGACCTCGAGGCCGCGCGCGGCCAGCAGCGGGCGCACCCGGCGCGCGAGGGCGAGCGTCACGTCCTTCTCGCGCAGACCCGGGGTGATCGCCCCGGGGTCGCGGCCGCCGTGGCCGGGATCGAGGACCACCATGCGCACCGGGCGCAGCGCCACCGGCAGCCGCGTCGCCCCGGGCGCCGGCGCGGGCGCGTGCGCCGCGCTGCTGCGCCGCCCGTACACGTCCACCACCACGCGCGGCGGACCGGTGAGGAGCAGCAGGCGATGGCGGTCGTAGCGGTCGAGGTCGATCACGACGCGCGTCGCCTCGAGCGTGTTCTGTCCGAGGCGGATCCCGCGCAGGAGCCCGTCCTTCACCGGGATGGGCTCCTCGTACTTGCGCCCCACCCAGACGCCGGGGAGGTCGAGGTACAGGCGCGCCGGCCGCTCGTGACCCGGATCCGCCGCGAGCCGGCGCACGTCGGTCGGCACGAGCTCGTCGAGCTCCACCACCACGCGGGTGTAGTCGGCGTACGACCAGTAGCGCACGTCGGTCACGCCGCCGGTCACGCGCGCCGGCGCGCCGGCGAGGCAGCCCGTCGCGAGCAGCGCGAGGGCCAGGGTCTGGAGGCGGCGCGCGCTCAACCCGTCTCCTCCCGCAGCCGGGCGACGAGCCGCGTCACCAGGTCGAGCGCGTCGAGGGGCGTCGTGCGCAGGGGATCCAGGCGGCGGAGCTCGGCGAGCACCCGCGCCTCCGCCTCGGACGCGCGGGAGGCGGCCGGCCCCGGCGCCGCCCCCGACTCCCCGAAGAGGCCGAGCTGCGCGCGCGAAGCGGGCGCGGGGCCGCCCTCCCCTGCGGGCCCGGCGAACCGCGGGCGGCCTTCGGCGTCGAGCTCGCCGCCCTCGAGGTTCGCGAGGATCCCCCGGGCGCGCTCGAGCAGCGCCGCGGGCAGGCCCGCGAGGCGCGCCACCTGGATGCCGTAGGAGCGGCTCGCCGCGCCGGGGGCCAGGCGGCGCAGGAACACGACCTCGTCGCCCCACTCGCGCACCTCGAAGTGCGCGTTGCGCACGCGGGGCCGCACGCGCGCGAGATCCGCGAGCTCGTGGTAGTGCGTGGCGAAGAGCGTGCGCGCCCGCACGCCGGGCGTGTCGTGCAGCCATTCGGCCACCGCCCACGCGATGGAGAGCCCGTCGAAGGTGCTCGTGCCGCGCCCGATCTCGTCGAGGATCACGAGGCTGCGCGGCGAGGCCTGCGCCAGGATGTTCGCCGTCTCGCGCATCTCCACCATGAACGTGGACTCGCCGCGCGCCAGGCGGTCCGAGGCGCCGACGCGCGTGAAGATGCGGTCCACCACGCCCAGCCGCGCCGACTCGGCGGGAACGAAGCTCCCCATCTGCGCGAGGAGCACGAGCAGCGCCACCTGGCGCAGGTAGGTGCTCTTGCCGGACATGTTGGGGCCCGTCAGGAGGCCGATCTGCGCGTCCGCGGGGTCGAGCTCCGTGTCGTTCGGCACGAACTCCTCGCCGCGCCGGCGCAGCGCGGCCTCCACCACCGGGTGTCGCCCCGCCCGGATCTCGAGGCGCACGCTCCCGTCCACCCAGGGCCGCACCCAGCCGTCCTCGCGCGCCACCTCGGCGAGGCTCGCGAGGGCGTCGAGGTCGGCCACGGCCTGCGCGGGGGCGCGGATCGCCGCGGCCTGCGCCAGCGTCGCCTGGCGCACCCCCTCGAAGATCTCGCGCTCGAGCGACGCGGCGCGGTCGCGCGCCCCGAGCACGCCCTGCTCCATCTCGCGCAGCTCGCGCGTGGTGAAGCGCTCGGCGTTCGCGAGCGTCTGCTTGCGCTCCCAGTCCGGGGGGACGCGCCCCAGGTTTGCCTTGGTGACCTCGAGGCCGTAGCCGTGGACGGGGTGGAAGCGCACGCGCAGGCTCGCGATGCCCGTGCGCTCGCGCTCGCGCGTCTCGAGCCCCGCGATCCACTCGCGGCCCTTGCGCGCGCTCTCGCGCAGCGCGTCGAGCTCCGCGCGGTGGCCCTCGCGGACGTAGCCCGTCTCGCTGGCGCCGCGCGACCCGCGCGGGAGCGCCGGCGGCTCCTCCACGAGCGCCTCCTCGAGGAGCGCCTGGGCCTCGGCCGCCGGGCGGATCTCGGGCAGCGCCGGCGGGCGCGGGCCGGGGACCCCCGCCAGGAGCGCGGGATCGCCCTCCTCGAGGGCCCGCGCCAGCCCCGGGAGCGCGCGCAGCGAGCCGCGCAGCGCCGCGAGGTCGCGGGGCGTGGCCGACGGCCGCGCCGCCTTCGCGAGCTGGCGCTCGAGGTCGCGCACCCCGCGCAGCGCCTCGCGCACGCGGGCGCGCAGCCGATCGCGCTCCGCGAGCCACGCCACGGCGTCCTGGCGCGCGGCGATCCGGTCAGGGTCCACGAGGGGGTACGCGAGCCAGCGCGCGAGCCGGCGCGCGCCGAGGGGCGTGCGCGTGCGGTCCAGGCGCTCCACGAGCGTGCCGCGCCGCGTGCGATCCTCGCCGTTCTCGAAGAGCTCGAGGTGCGCGCGCGTCGCGGGGTCGAGCCCCATCGCGTCCGACAACGTGTAGTGTCGGAGCCGCGTCGCCTGCGTCAGGGCGAAGGGCTGGTTCGCGGCCAGGTAGCGGAGCAGGGCGGCGGCGGCGCGCGTGGCCGGGTCGCGCGCCGCCGCGTCGAAGCCTTCGGGCCGCCCGGGGGCTCCCGCGGGCTCGAAGTCCCGCGCGTCGAGCGCCGTCTGCGCGACCCCGGGGAGCAGCGCGCGCAGCCGCTCCCCCAGGCGCTCCGCCTGGCCGCGCTCGAGCAGGAGCTCGCGCGGCGCCACGCGCTCGAGCTCGTCGGCGAGCGCGCGCGGGAGCGCGCCCTCCGCCGGGAGACGCGTGGCGCGGAACTCGCCCGTCGAGGCCTCCAGGATCGCGAGCCCAGCCTCGCCCGGCCCGGGCACCAGCGCGGCCAACGCGACCTCGGACGCGGCCTCGAGGGTCTCGGGGTCGCCCACCAGGCCCGGCGTCACCACCTCGACCACCTCGCGGCGCACCAGACGGCGGCCCGCGGCGCGGGGATCCTCCACCTGCTCGCACACCGCCACGCGGTGGCCGAGCTCGGTCAGGCGGCGCACGTACCCGTCGGCGCTGTGCACCGGCACCCCGCACATGGGCACGGCGTCGGGCTTGCCCTTGTCCCGCGTGGTGAGGGCGATCTCCAGCAGCGGCGCGGCGAGCTCGGCGTCGCGCAGGAACATCTCGTAGAAGTCGCCCATGCGGTAGAAGACGATCGCGTCGGGGTGCTGCGCCTTGATCGCGAGGTACTGGCGCATCATCGGCGTCGCGAGACTCTCGCGGCTCACGCGCTCCGCTCCCGCTCGACGAAGAGCCCCTGGCGCTCGAGCGCGTCGAGGAGCTCCGCGAAGGCCTTGAGCGCCTCCGGCTCCCGGGGCTCGGCCAGCAGCGCGCGCCCGAGCGTCGCCATCGCCTCCACGTGCTCGGGGTCGCGCTCGAGCACGCGACGCGCCTGGGCGGCGGCCTCGTCGATCTCGCCACGCGCCGCCAGCGCGCGGGCCAGCGCGAGCCGCGCGCCGGAATCCTCCGGCTGCGCTTCGAGGAGGGCGCGCAGCCAGGCTTCGTAGTCGCGCGCCCGACCGAGGCCGGCGTAGGTGGCCGCGAGCTTCGGGTAGACGCGGGCCGCCGCGCGGCGGTCGAGGCCGGGCACCCGCCGCCACGCATCGAGGGCCCGGCGGCTCTTGCCCCGCTCGGCCTCGAGCTCGCCGAGCCGGATCCAACCCTCCGCCGAGCGCGGGTCGAGACGCACCACCTTCGCCAGCGCGCGCCGCGCCTCGTCGGCGCGGCCCTCCGCGCGCAGCGCCTCGGCCTGCTCCAGGCGCAGCGCCGCCTGCGGCGCCCGGGCGTCGGACCGCTCCAGCTTCGCCAGCCGGCGCTGGAGCTCGAGCGCGCGCTCGAACTCGCGCGCGTCGGCGTGGAGACGTACGAGGGCGCGGAGCGCGGTCGCGTTGCGCGGGCGGCGCGCCACGAACTCCTCCCAGGCCGCGATGGCCCGGCGCAGGAAGCCGCCCTGCTGGAAGTCGCCCGCGAGCCCCGACAACGCCTCCACGCGTCGCTCCTCGTCGAGATCCCGGCGCAAGAGCAGGTTCTGGTGGATCCGGATCGCGCGGCCGATCTCGCCCTGCGCGCGGTAGAGCCGCGCCAGCGCGAGGTACGCCTCGACGTCGTCCGAGTCCTCGCGCACGAGGTCCGCCAGCAGCGCTTCGCTCCCCGCGAGGTCGTGCTCGAGCGCCTTCATCAGGGCGCGGCCGAGCGTCGCGCCGCGGGTCCCGCGCGAGCGCCCCCCCCGCTCGAACGCGCGCCGGAACCAGCGCACCCGGCCTACGATTCCCGGGTCGCTGTGCGCGCCGGCCCGGGCCCGGAGTGCGGCCGCATCGCGTCGGCTCCCCCCTCCGCCGCGAGAGGGAGGTTGCGCAGCTGGTGGATCTCCGACTCCAGCCGCCCCACGGTCCTCCGGTAGCGCCGCGCGAGCATCCCGAGCCGCAGCACCTGCCAGAGCGCCCCGAGCCCCACCCCCGCCGCGCCCAGCGCGAACGCCGCGAGCAGGGCCTGCCAGAGCGGCGTCTCGGGGAACGTGGTCACGCCGAGGTCGATGGGCACGGCCGCGCGGTTGCGTCCGACGAAGGCCACGCCCGCCACCACGAGACCGGCCGTGATCGCGATCCACAGCACGCGACGCACGAGCTTCATGCGCCCTCCGCCGCGGCGTTCAGGCCGAAGCGCCCCGGGAGGCGGCGCTCGCCACCGGCCCGCCTTCGGTCGCGTCCACCATCTCCTTCAGCTCCTTGCCCACCTTGAAGAAGGGCGTGCGCTTGGCGGGGATGTGCACCTCCTCCCCGGTCTTGGGGTTCCGGCCGTCGCGCGCCTCGCGCACCTTCACCTGGAAGCTGCCGAAGCCCCGGATCTCGATGCGCTCGCCCAGCTTCAGCGCTTCGGTCATGGCGTCGAAGATCGTGTTCACCACGATCTCCGTGTCCTTCTTCGAGATGTGCGGCGTGCACTCCGCCACCTTCTCGATGAGCCCGCTCTTGGTCATCGCCTTCCCCCCGGCGTCTATTCGTCTCCCGGCTTCTCGCCTTCCTTGCGACCGAGCTTCCCGGCGAGGAGGTCGCCGAGCGTCGTGGCCTGGCTCGCGGACTGCTGCGCGGCCAGGCGCTTGAGCGCTTCGCGCTCGGCCCGGTCGGTCAGCGCGCGGATGGAGAGGGAGATCTTCTGCTCCTCCGCATCCACGCGCGTCACCAGCGCCGTCACGCTCTGGCCCACCTGTACCACGTCGGAGGGGTTCTGCACCCGCTCGCTCGCGAGGTCGGCGTTGTACACGAGCCCCTCGATCCCCTCGGCGAGCTTCACGAAGGCGCCGAAGTCGGTGATGCTCGTGACCTCGCCCGTGACCTCGCTGCCCACCAGGTAGCGCCGCTGGATGTCCTCCCACGGGTTCGGCTGGAGCTGCTTGATGCCCAGGGAGAACTTCTCGTTCTCCTTGTCGATCTTGAGCACCACCGCCTCCAGCATGTCGCCCTTCTTGAACTTCTCGCTCGGGTGCTTGATCTGCTCCGTCCACGAGATGTCCGAGACGTGCACGAGCCCGTCGATGCCCTCCTCCAGCCCGATGAACACGCCGAAGTTCGTGATGTTGCGGACCTCGCCGCTCACGCGCGTCCCGATCGGGTAGCGCTCCTCGATCACGCTCCACGGGTTCGGCTCGATCTGCTTCATGCCGAGCGAGATCTTGCGTCCGCCCTCGTCCGCGTCGAGGACCACCGCCTCCACCTCGTCGCCCACGGAGACCACCTTGGACGGGTGCTTGACGCGCTTGGTCCACGACATCTCGGAGACGTGGATCAGGCCCTCGATGCCCGGCTCGATCTCGACGAACGCGCCGTAGTCGGTGAGCGAGACCACCTTGCCCCGGATCCGCACCCCGATCGGGTGGCGCATGGCGGCGTCGATCCACGGGTCGGGCTGGATCTGCTTCAGGCCCAGCGACACGCGCTCGGTCTCGGGGTCGAACTTGAGCACCTTGACCTTGATCTCGTCGCCCACCTGGAAGAGCTCGCTCGGGTGGTTCACCCGGCCCCAGGACATGTCCGTCACGTGGAGCAGGCCGTCGATGCCGCCCAGGTCGATGAAGGCGCCGTAGTCCGTGAGGTTCTTGATCACGCCGTCCACGATGTCGCCCACGCGCAGCGTGCCGAGCGTGGCCTCGCGCATCCGCTTGCGCTCCTTCTCGAGGAGTGCGCGCCGCGAGAGCACGATGTTCCCGCGCCGCTTGTTGAACTTGATGATCTTGAACTGGAGCCGCTGGCTCACCACCGACTCGAGGTTGCGCACCGGGCGCAGGTCCACCTGGGAGCCCGGCAGGAAGGCCTTCACCCCGATGTCCACGGAGAGCCCGCCCTTCACGCGCGAGATCACCACGCCCTCCACGGGCTCGTCCGCCTCGTAGGCGCGGCTGATCTCGTCCCAGATCTTGAGGCGATCGGCCTTCTCCTTGGAGAGGACGATGCGCCCCTCTTCGTCCTCGGTCTCCTCCACGAGCACAGCCACGCGGTCGCCCACGCGCACGCGCAGCGTGCCGTCCTCGTCCATGAACTCCCACGCGGGAACCAGGCCCTCGGACTTGAAGCCCACGTCCACCTGGACGTAGTCGTTGTCGATGGAGAGCACCGTCCCGTGGACGACCTCACCCTCCTTCACGGCGTGCCGGCCTTCGAAGAGGTCGGCGAAGCTCTCCTGGCGATCGATCTGGTCACTCATGCGGTGTTTCTCGAGCTCCCTTCAGGGCCGCCCGCGGCGGCCGGAATTTCCGGGTTCGCGCCCCCGGATCGGGCGTCGGAGGCGGCGGCGCGCGCGGCGAAGCCCGCGAGCGCTCCCCTGGCCTCCGTGAGCAAGCGTTCCAGCGCATCGGCGTCGCCCGCCTCGAGCTCCCGGGCGAGCTCGGCGAGGCGCGCCGCGACGGCCTGGAGCGGGCCCGCCAGCGCCTTGCGGTTCGCGGCGAAGATCTCGCTCCAGAGCTCGGGGTCGCCGTGCGCGATGCGCGTGAAGTCGCGGAAGCCCGGGCCCGTCAGCTCCGCCGCGCCGGGCGGCGCGCCGGCGAGCGCCCGCGCGAAGGCGAAGGCGAGCGCGTGGGGCAGGTGGCTCACCCACGCCACCTCGGCGTCGTGCGCCGCGGGATCGCGCAGGACCACCCTCGCGCCGAGGGCTTCCCAGAACGCGCACAGGCGCTCGACGCTCCCGGGGTCCGCGCCCGCGCCCGGCGCGACCACGCACGCGGCGCCCTCGAAGAGGTCCGCGCGCGCGTGGTCCAGCCCGCGGGCGTGACCGCCCGCCATGGGGTGCGCCCCCACGAACGCGACGCCCGGCGGAAGGCAGCCGGGGAGCGTCTCGGCGAGCATCCCCTTCACGCTTCCCACGTCGCTCACGAGCGCGCCCGGGCGCAGTCCCGGGGCGATCTCGCGCACGACGCCGGGCATGGCGAAGGGCGGCGTGGCGAGGATCACGAGGTCCGCGCCCTCCACCGCCTCGCGCGGGTCCGTGTACGTGAGGTCCGCGACGCCGCGCGCCCGGGCCCGCGCGAGCGCCTCCCGGCTGCGGCTCGCGCCCACCACGCTGCGCGCCACGCCCCGCGCCCGGGCGGCGAGCCCGAGGGATCCCCCGAGCAACCCGAGCCCCAGCACCGCGAGGCGCTCGATGGCGGGTTTCACGCCGCGGCCTCCCGCAGCCGGCGCAGCGCCTTCACGAGCTTCTCGTTCTCCTCGGGCAGGCCCACGCTGATCCGCACGTGGTCGGGGAGGCCGAAGCCGGCCAGGGGTCGCACGATCACCCCCTCGCGCAAGAGCTTCGCGTAGACGTCGCGCCCCGCGCGCGCCAGCAGGAAGTTCGCGTCGCTGGGCCACACCTCGACGCCGAGGGCGCCGAGCTCGCGCGCGAGGAAGTCCATCCCCGCCGCGTTCGTGCGCAGCGTCCGCTCCAGGTGCTCGCGGTCGTCGAGCGACGCGAGCGCCGCCTCCTCCGCGAGCACGTTCACGTTGAACGGGTGGCGCGCGCGCTCGAGCCAGCCCGCGAGCTCGGGGTCCGCGACGCCGAAGCCCACCCGCAGGCCCGCGAGGCCCGCGATCTTCGAGAAGGTGCGGATCACGAGGCTGCCCGGCCGGCGCGCCACCCACGCGAGCGCGTCCGGGAAGTCCGGCCGGCGGGCGAAATCCACGTACGCCTCGTCCACGAGCAGCACCACGTCGTCGGGTAGCGCGGCCGCGAAGCGGTCGAAGGCCGCAGCGCCGACGCTCGTGCCCGTGGGGTTGTTCGGGTTGCACACGATCACGACGCGCGTGCGCGGCCCGATCGCAGCCGCCATCGCGTCGAGATCGTGCACGAACTCCGCGTCCAGCGGCACCGCGACCGGCGTGGCGCCCATGCCACGCACCACGATCGGATACATGGCGAACGACGGCCACGCGAACACGCACTCGTCGCCGGGGCCGAGGAACGTCTTCGCCACGAGCTCGAGCAGCTCGTCCGCGCCGCAGCCGAAGACGAGCTGCTGCGGGCGCACGCCCAGGCGCGACGCCAGCGCCGCGCGCAGGCGGAAGCACGCGCCGTCCGGGTAGCGGTGCACGCGCGCCGCCGCCTCGCGCACCGCCGCCACGGCCTTCGGCGACGGGCCGAGCGGGTTCTCGTTCGAGGCGAGCTTCACGACGCCGGAGATCCCGAGCTCCCGCTCGAGCTCCTCGATGGGCTTGCCCGGGGCGTAGGGCGTGAGCTCCGCCACGTGCGCCTTCACGCGCTCGCGCAGGCTCATCGCGCGCCCCGCTCGGACGCGGCGGCGCGGGGAAACGACCCGAGCACGCGGCACGACTGCGCCGCCGACTCCGCCTCGGCCATCGCCTTCGCGACGGTCTCGTCGGCCCGGTGGCCCTCGAGCTCGAGGTAGAAGAGGTACTCCCAGGGCTTGCCCGGCATGGGCCGCGACTGGATCGAGGTGAGGTTCACGCGGTAGCGCGCGAAGGCCTCGAGCAGCCGGTGCAGCGCGCCGGGCTGGTCCTTGCCCGCGGTGTAGACGAGGAGGGTCAGATCGTCGCCGCTCGGCGGCGGCGGCTCGCTCCCGATCACGAGGAAGCGCGTCGTGTTGTCCGGGCGATCCTCGATGCAGGAGGCGAGCACGTGCAGCCCGGGCGTCTCCCCGAGGAGCGGGCTCCCGATGGCCGCGACTCCGTCCTCGCGCAGGGCGAGCGCGGCCGCCGCGGCGGTGCTCGCGGTCTCGACGCGCTCGGCCGCCGGCAGGTGGCGCTCGAGCCAGCCCCGCGACTGCGCGAGCGGCTGCGGATGGGACGCCACGCGCCGAACGTCGCCGAGCCGTCGGGCCCGCGACACGAGCTGGAGCGAGACGCGCACGAGCACCTCGCCGCAGATCGGGGCGTGCGAGCGCGAGAGCACGTCGAGGGTCTCGGTGACGACGCCCTCCGTCGTGTTCTCCACGGGCACCACGCCGAGCTCGGCCTGCCCGCGCTCCACCGCCGCGAAGACCTCGGAGATCGACGCCACCGCGCACGCCTCCGCGCTCGCACCCAACCCCTGGCGCACCGCGAGGTGGGAGAAGGTGCCCTCGGGACCGAGATAGGCCACGCGCGTGCGGCCCTCGAGGGAGCGCGTGGCCGAGACGATCTCGCGGAACACGGGGACCAGGGCGTCGTCCGGAAACGGTCCGGGGTTCGCGCGGCGCAGCGCCTCGACGAGGTCGCGCTCGCGGGCGGCGCTGTACACGGTCGCGCCGCTGGCGCGCTTGCGCGCGCCGACCCGCGTCACCAGGCGCGCGCGCTCGTTCAGGGCGCCGAGGATGCTCCGGTCCACCGCGTCGATCGCCTCCCGAAGCTCCTCGAGCTCGTCGCTCGCTTGCGTCGCCCGGTCCGCGGGTCGAGCCTCGCGCATCGTCCTCTCGTCTCGAGCGGTCGGGCGGCAGCGTCCGAAGGAGACCCGCCCGCGGTTGCGGATGACCCGCTAACCCCTTGAAATTGCTCGCGCACCATATCCGAGGCGCGCTCCCGGCGCAAACCCCCGCCCGGCCGCCCCGGCGGGGATTCCCTCGCCCTTCCGAGCACTTATCCGCGGAGCGCGGCGCGGCGCTGCCGCCCGGGCGGCGCCCCCGACCTAACCCATTGAATTCCAGAGACTTTCGCCTCCCGCCCTCGGAACGCGGCGCCATCAAGCGGGGACCGCCTCGGGTCGATACGGGGGCGTCGAGGAGGGCGAAGCAGCGATGGCGGTCGGCCCGCCGGATCCCACCACCACCGGCCCGCGCAGGACGTTCGGCAGCGTCGCCTCGCGGGTGGTCGCGTTCGTCTGGCTCTCGAGCCTGCTCACGGCGTTCGGCGTGAGCTGGATCGCCGTGGAGTCGAGCGTCTCCCTGCTCCGCCCCGAGATCGAGAAGAGGCTGCCTTCGATCCTCGCCCGCGCGCGCGCTCACCTGGTCGAATGGCTCGACGAGGCGCAGGAGGACGTCGCCGAGCTCGCCCAGGCCCTCGACGGCGCCTGCCCCGAGGGCTCGAAGACGACCTGCCCGGTGGTGCGGGACCCCTCCGGCGAGCCCGGCGCGCACGCCCGGGCGCTCCTCGAAGCGGTGCTCCGCGCCTCCGACCGCTTCGACGCGTTCGTCCTGCTCGACGCCGACGGGCGCGCCCTGGCCTCCGCCGGCGCGCCCCGCACCCTGCCGGCTCCCCTCGCCCGCGGCCGGCGCTTCGGCTCGGTGGAGGGCGCGGACGGCCGCCCCGCTCCGCTCGTCTCGATCGCCCTCGGCGAGGGTGCGAGCCTGCACGGCTGGCTGCGTCGCGAACGCCTGGCCGCGCTGCTCGACACCGACGAGGTGCATCCCGCGCGCCTCCAGCTCGTGGACGCCGCCGGCCGTCCCCTCGACGCCGTCGGCCCACACGCGCCGGTGTCGCTCCGCGAAGCCCTCGACCACACGGCGCCGGGCGAGGCCCGGGGCTACCGCAACCACGACGGCACCCGCGTGGTGGGAGCGCGGCTCGTCCTGGAGGACGGCTGGCAGCTCGTGCTCGAGGAGCCCTTCACCTCCGCCTACGAGCTCGCGATCTCCCTCGCGACCCGCGTGGTCGCGGCGAGCCTGGTGCTCATCCTCGTGCTGAGCGCCGCCGCCCACCGGGTCACCACGGCCGCGCTGCGCCCCCTGGGCCAGCTCTCCGAGGCCGCGCGCCGCGTCGCGCGGGGCGAGCTCGACGTGCGCATCCCGGACGCGAAGAGCTCCCCCGAGATCGCGCTGCTCATCCGCACCTTCAACGAGATGAGCGCGACCCTCGTCGCGAACCGCAAGGAGATCGAGGAGGCGAACCGCCGCCTCCAGCGTCAGAACCAGGAGCTCCAGGGCGCGAACGAGGTGCTGGAGCAGCTCTCCATCACGGACGGGCTCACCAAGCTCCACAACCACCGCTTCTTCCAGGACTACCTCACCCGCGAGATCAAGCGCGTGCGGCGCAGCGCGGAGCCGCTCTCGATGCTGCTCCTCGACCTCGACGACTTCAAGCGTCTGAACGACCGGCTCGGCCACGCCGCGGGCGACCAGCTCCTCAAGGCCATCGCGCGCACGCTCAACGACTCGGTGCGGGAGAGCGACTTCCTGGCGCGCTACGGGGGCGAGGAGTTCGTGGTGCTCGCCCCGGCGACCGACCTGGACGGCGCCCTGCACCTCGCCGAGAAGATTCGCGGGGCCGTCGCCGAGTCCTCGTACATCGTGGACGAATCCATGCGCATCGTGAAGGTGACGGTCTCGATCGGCGTGGCCGTGTACCAGGGCGACCGCAAGGCGTTCTTCGCGAACGCCGACCGCGCGCTCTACCAGGCCAAGGGCGCGGGCAAGGACTGCGTGGTGGCCGACGCGCCCGAGCGGGCCGCCCCCGCGCAGGCGCGACCCGCGTAGCGGTTGCCGCCCGCGCCCGGCGTGCCATCCTCGCGAGCCGATGCGGATCGTGGGCCTCACCGGCGGGATCGGCACCGGCAAGACGAGCGTCGCGCGCCTGTTCGAGAAGCTCGGCGTGCCGGTGATCGACGCCGACGCCATCACCCACGCGCTCCAGGCGCGGGGCTCGCCGCTCCTCGCGCGGATCGTGGAGGCGTTCGGCCCCGGGGTCCTGCTGCCCGACGGCGCGCTCGACCGCGCCGGGCTCGGCGACCTCGTGTTCCGCGACGTCGAGGCCCGCACCCGGCTGAACGCGATCGTGCACCCCGCGGTGGGCGCCGAGACCGCGCGGCGCATCGCCGCGGCGCGCGAGGCCGGCGCCCCGCTCGCGATCCTGGACGTGCCGCTGCTGTTCGAGGTGGGCGGCAGGGCCCGCATCGGGGTCGAAGCGGTGATCCTCGTCTATGCTCGCGAGGAGCAGCAGATCGAGCGCCAGATCGCCCGTGACGGCTGCTCGCGCGAGGCGGCGGAGCGACGCGTGCGCGCCCAACTCCCCATCGAGGAGAAGCGCGCGCTCGCCGATTTCGTGATCGACAACTCGGGCAGCCCCGCCGAGACCGAGCGCCAGGTGCGCGAGCTCCACGCGCGGCTCACCCGCAGCGGAGGCTGATCGCCGTGCTCCAGCCCTTCGACGACCACCCCGTGCATCAGACGCCCGAGCCCCTGGCCACGCGGGGCGGCGGCGACCGGAACTTCTACGACCGCTACTTCTTCAACGGCTGGGCGCCGGACGGCTCGCTCTTCTTCGGCGCGGCCCTCGGACTCTACCCGAACCGGCGCGTGATGGACGCCGCGCTCTCGGTGGTGTGCGACGGCGTGCAGCACTCGCTCCACGCCTCGCGCCTGGCGCCCGCCGACGCGACCCGGACCGACGTCGGCCCCCTCGCCGTGGTGGTGGAGGAGCCGCTGCGGCGGCTGCGCGTGCGGGCGGACTCGCCCGAGCACGGCTTCGCCGCGGACCTCTGCTTCCACGCGCGCACGCCGGCGCTGGAGGAGCCCCGCTTCCGCCGCGACTTCGCCGGCCGCCCGCTGATGGACGTGACCCGCCTCACCCAGTGGGGCGCCTGGGAGGGCTTCCTCGAAGCCGGCGGCCAACGCCACGCGGTGTCGAGGCAGCGACACCGGGGCTGCCGGGATCGCTCCTGGGGCGTGCGGCCCGTGGGCGAGCGCGAGGCCGGCGCGCCCGGTCCCCCGCCGCAGTTCTTCTGGCTCTGGGCGCCGCTGCACTTCGACGGGTTCTGCACGCACTTCGCCGTGAACGAAGAGGCCGACGGCCGCCGCTGGCACGCGAGCGGATCACGCGTGCCGCTGCTCGCCCCGGGCGCGGATCCCGCGTCCCCGGCGGGCGTCGAGCCCATGGCGCGCGTCGGGCACCGCGTGCGCTGGGAGCCGGGCACGCGCCGCGCCCTCGGCGCCACGCTCGAGCTCGCGCCGCACGCGGGCGAGCCCCTCGCCGTCGAGCTCGAGCCCCTGCTCACGTTCCCGATGTCGGGGCTCGGCTACCTGCATCCGGAATGGGGCCACGGGACGTGGAAGGGTGAGCTCGCGGTGGGTGCCGAATCCGTGAAGCTCGCCGAGCTCGCGCCCCTGGACCCGCGCGCGATCCACGTGCAGCAGCTCTGCCGCGCCCGCCTCGGCCCCCACCAGGGCACCGGCGTCCTCGAGCAGCTCGTGATCGGCCCCCACGCCCCGTCGGGATTCACGGGCATCCTGGACGGCGCGAAGTAGCGACGCCCGATGATGTGCAGCGCCGGAGGGGGAGGCCGAGGGGCCGGCGCTCCATGGCTCGGCCGCCAACAGACCTGGGTGTCACTTTCGCGGAGCCCGCGACGCGTAGCCCTGCCGAAGCACGTGGCGGGCTGCGTTTTACTTCGCCCCGACCCCCTCGCCCCCGTCGCCGCGCACGAGTCCGCGGATCGGCCCGGGCTCAAGCCCGCAACGGCGCCTTGAGCTCGCGCACGAAGCGCGACGCTGCCTCGATGGCGGCGCGGGGCGAGCCCGCCTCCGAGATCCGGGCCACCAGCGCGCTCCCCACCACCACCCCATCGGCGAAGCGCGCGATCGCGCGGGCGTG
>DASRUS010000206.1:0-3391 GCA_035687825.1 Myxococcota bacterium
GCGGCGATGATGCGCACGTCCACGCGCTCGGTGCGGCGTCCGCCGACGGGGGTCACCTCGCCGCTCTGGAGCACGCGCAGGAGCTTTGCCTGGAGCGCGAGGGGCATGTCGCCGATCTCGTCGAGGAAGAGCGTCCCGCCCGTGGCCTCGCGGAAGCGGCCGAGGCGCGACTCGGTCGCGCCGGTGAAGGCGCCGCGCTCGTGGCCGAAGAGCTCGCTCTCGAGGAGATCCCGCGGGATTGCCGCGGAGTTCACCGGGACGAAGGGCTGCTCGGCGCGCGGGCTCGCCCCGTGGATCGCGCGGGCGACGAGCTCCTTGCCCGTCCCGCTCTCGCCGGTCACGAGCACCGGCACGTCGCTCCGCGCCACGCGCCCGACGGTCTTGAAGACCTCGAGGAGCGCGGCGCTGCGTCCCACGAGCCGCTCGCCCGGGGCGGTGCGCGCGCCCACCTCGCGGCGCAGGGCGCGCACCTCGCGCTCGAGGGCGCGGCTGCGCAGCGCCTTCTCCACCAGCGCCTGCGCCTCGCCGACCCCGAAGGGCTTCAGCAGGTAGTCGAGGGCGCCCCGCTTCATCGCCTCGACCGCGTTCTCGAAGGTGTGCTGCGCCGTGATGATCACGATGGCGGGCGCGCCCGGGCCGAGGGAACGCGCGCGCTCGAGGAGGTCGAGGCCCGAGGGTCCGGGCATGCGGATGTCGAAGAAGGCGACGTCGAAGTGCGAGGCGGCGAGCGCCTCGAGCGCGGCGTCGCCCGAGTCCACGTCGATGACGAAGGAGCCCGTCGCCTCGAGGGCCTCGCGCAGCACGAAGCGGA
This sequence comes from Myxococcota bacterium, assembly GCA_035687825.1. Lineage (GTDB taxonomy): Bacteria > Myxococcota_A > UBA9160 > UBA9160 > DASRUS01 > DASRUS01. The sequence continues at coordinate 812 of DASRUS010000206.1, forward strand.
TGCCCGGCTCGTCGTCCGCGACGAGCACGCGCGCTCGGGGCGCCGCGCTCACGGCTGCCTCCGGAGCGGCAAGGCCACGCGCACGCAGGTGCCCTCTCCGACCGCGCTCTCCAGGGCGAGGAAGCCGCCGTGGCGCGCCACCCAGTACTCCGCCACCGAGAGGCCGAGGCCGGTGCCCCCGGGCCGCGTGGTGAAGAAGGGCGTGCGCACCTGGTCGAGGACCTCCGGCGGGATGCCCGAGCCCGTGTCGCGGAACTCGACCGCGACGCTCGGCCCGCGGCGTGCCACGCGCGCCTCGAGCAGGAGCCGCGAGGTGATGACGAGCGTCCCGCCCGCCGCCATCGCCTGGAGCGCGTTGCGCCCGAGGTTCAGGAACACCTGGGTGAGCCGGTCGGGGTCCGCCAGGAACTCGGGGATCGAGGGATCGTAGCGGCGCTCCACCTTCGCGCGCGCCCCGAGCGGATCCACCGCGAGGAGATCCAGCACCTGGTCGAGGACGAGGTGGAGGTTCGTGGTCTCGAGGCGCAGCGCGTCTGCCTCGGCCAGCACGGTGAAATCGTCCACCAGGGTCGCGATGCGGCGCGCCTCGCGGATCACGAGCTCCGCCGTCTCGCGCGTCTTGTCGTCCCGGGCGCGCAGCGCGATCAGCTCCGCGGCGCCGCGGATTCCGCCGAGCGGGTTCTTGATCTCGTGGGCGAGCCCCGCGGCGATGCGCCCGAAGGCGTCGAGCCGCTCGCGCTCGGCGGCCTGCACCTCGAGGCTGTGCTGGAGCGTGCGGTCGTGGAGCACGATCACCGCGCCGTCGGGCGCGCCGGCGGCGTCGAGCAGCGGCGCCACCGCGACGTCCACGACGAGGGATCGCTCGTGGCGGCGCTCCACGGGCTGGGCGCTCTCGGCCGTGGAGCTCCCGCTCGCGAGCGTCGCCCGCGCGAGCCGCGCCATCCCGTGGGCGGGGCCGAGCAGGCGCTCCACCGCCTGGCCCGAGAGGGTCTCGGCGGAGCCCTCGAGGATGCGGCACGCCTCGGCGTTGAGGCGCTCGACCCGGCCCTGCGGGTCGAGCACGATCACCCCGTCGAGGAGGGCGTCGAGGACGTGGCCGAGGTCGCGCATGGCTCTCCGCTGCCGTGCGAGGATCGCGTTGCCTAGAATCTAGGCAATCCACCTGGGAGGCTCGATGCGGAAGGGGCTCGAGGTCGGCGAGGCCCAGGCGATCGTCCTCGAGGCGACCCCCGTCCTCGGGCCCGAGACCGTGGTCGCCCCGGCCGCCCTGGGGCGCGTGCTCGCCGAGGGCGTGGTCTCCGACCGCACGCTCCCCCCCGCCGACTGCTCGGCCATGGACGGCTTCGCCGTGCGCGCGTCGGAGCTGGCCCAGGCCTCGCCCGCGCGCCCCGTCTCGCTCCCGGTGGTGTTCGAGGTGCCCGCGGGCGGTCGCGCGCCGCGGCCCCTCGCACCCGGGGAGGCGGCGCGCATCTTCACCGGCGGCCCGCTCCCCCCCGGCGCTGACACCGTCGTGCGTCAGGAGGACGCCGAGCCGGCGGGCGGACGCGTGGCGATCCGCGTCGCGCCCGGCCTCGGCGACCACGTGCGGCCCGCAGGCGAGGACGTGCGCGAGGGCGACAAAATCCTTGCCGCGGGGATCCGGCTGCACGCCGCGCACCTCGGCATGCTCGCGGCGCTCGGCCGCAGCGTCGTCGCGGTCCGCCAGCGCCCGCGCGTCGCGATCCTCTCGGGCGGCGACGAGCTCGTCGAGCCGGATCGGTCCGTCGCGGGCGGCCGCATCGTGGCGTCGAACTCGTACTCGCTCGCGGCGCAGTGTCGCGAGGCGGGCGCCGAGCCCGTCTACCTCGGGATCGCCCGCGACCGCCCCGACGAGATCGAGCGCGGGCTCCGCGCGGGGCTGCGCTGCGACGTGCTGCTCAGCTCCGCGGGCGTCTCCGTGGGCGACCACGACCACGTGCGGCCCGTCCTCGAGAAGCTCGGCTGCCGCCTCGCGTTCTGGGGCGTGCGCATGAAGCCGGGCTACCCGCTGGCCTTCGGGCGCCTCGACGCCGAGGGCCTGCCCCTCGTCTTCGGCCTGCCGGGGAACCCCGTCTCCGCGATGGTGTCGTTCGAGCAGTTCGTGCGGCCCGCGCTGCTCAAGATGGCGGGGCGCGTGCGCGTCTTCCGTCCCGTGGTGGAGGCCCGCCTCGCCGAGCCGCTCCAGAAGCCGGCGGGCCGGCTCCACTTCGTGCGCGTCGAGCTCGCGCGCCGCGGCGCGGAGATCCTGGCGACGCCCACGGGGAACCAGAGCTCGGGGGTGCTGCGCTCGATGACCGAGGGGACGGGGCTGCTCGTCTTCGCGGCCGAAGCCACGCGCCTCGAGGCGGGCGCGGTCGCGAAGGTCCAGGTGCTCGACGACGAGTTCTTCGCGGGCGCGGAGCCGGGGATCTGACGCGCTCACCCGCGCCGACGCCGGAGGATCCCTCGCGCTCGGGCCGGCTCGCGAACGTGGCGGGCGTCGTGCTGACGGGCGGCGCGTCCGCGCGCATGGGCCGCGACAAGACGCGGCTCGCCCTCGGCGGGGTGGCGGGCGCCGTGCGT
>DASRUS010000207.1:0-9134 GCA_035687825.1 Myxococcota bacterium
ACCGGATGGTGTCCGTGGCTCGACGCCTCGAGGCCATGGCGCGCGAGGAGCCGCGCGAGCTCGCCGCCCTCCGCGCTCGCGGGGAGGGCTCCCGCCGGGAGGGACGAGAGCCAGAGATCCAGGAGCCCGCGGCGGAGCTTCTCCAGACACGGCGTCGCCGTGCGCACCACCATCCCGTCCGCCGCGAGGGTGTGGCACGAAGCTTCCAGCCGATCGCTCCGATCCGCTCCGCCCTTCGGCGGGGGGGAGCTCCCTTCCACCTCCACGAGGCACAGCCGGCAGCCGCCCTCGGGCGCGAGGCCCTCCACGAAGCAGAGCGACGGAATCGAACGCCCCGCGCGGCGCGCGACCGCGAGGAGCGTGTCGCCCTCGCGGAGCTCGATCCAGCGCCCGTCGATGCACGCGCGGCCCGTCATCGCGGCTCCCGGCTGCCGCCCACTCTTTCGAGCAGCTGGATCACCGGACGCGGAACGCCCTGGCCGAAGCCGCACAGGCTCGTGGCCGCGACGGTGTCGAGGAGCTCGAGGAGGTCTCCGCGTGCGGCCGCGTCGCGGACCTTCTCGACCGCGCGCTGGGATCCGAGGCGGCACGGGACGCACTTCCCGCACGACTCGTCGGCCATGAAGCGCAGCCAGTGCTCGGCGAGGGCGAGCCAGTCCGTGTCGCGCGGGAGCGCCACGAGCCCGCCGTGACCGAGCTCGATCCCGCGCTCGCGGAGCTGCGCGGGGTCCAGGGCGACGTCCCACTCCTCGCGCGGGACGATGGACCCCATCGGACCGCCGAGCGCCACGGCGTCGAGGGTCGCGCCGCCGCTCCCGCCTCCCGCCTCCTCCTCGATCACGCGGCGCAGCGACTCGCCGAACTCCACCTCGACGATGCCCGGCCGCTCGAACCCGGCGTTCAGGCACAGGGCCTTCGTGCCCGGCGAGGCGCGCGTGCCGAGGGCGCGGTACGCGGCGGGCCCGCGGCGCAGGATCCACGGCACGTTCACGAGGGTCTCCACGTTGTTCACCACCGTGGGCTTGCCGAAGAGGCCCGCTTCCACGGGATACGGTGGGCGCAGGCGGACCTCTCCCCGCCTCCCCTCCAGCGCGTTCAGGAGGGCCGTCTCCTCGCCGCACACGTAGCTCCCGTGACCCGAGGCGAGGCGCACGTCGAAGGCGAAGCCCGAGCCGAGCACCGACGGCCCGAGGATCCCCGCGCCGCGCGCCTCCTCGAGGGCGCGGCGCACGCGCGCCTGGGCTGCGGGGTACTCGGAGCGCACGTAGACCACGCCCTGGTGCGCGCCCACGGCGAGCGCGCAGAGCGCGAGTCCCTCGAGGATCGCGTGGGGATCGCGCTCGAGGAGGATCCGGTCCACGAACGAGCCGGGGTCGCCCTCGTCGCCGTTGGCGACGACGAACTTCTCGGCGGCCTCGACCCCGGCGCAGCGCGTCCACTTGACGCCCGTGGGAAACCCGCCGCCCCCGCGCCCTCGCTCCCCGGAACGCGTCAGCGCGTCGAGGATCCTCTCGGGACGCTCCCGCAGGGCCGCGCGCAGCGCGTCGTACGCTCCCTCCTCCCGGGCCCGGGCGAGCTCCGAGAAGTCGCCGCGCGCGATCCGCTCGGTCACGACCGCCTGCCGGGCGAGGCAGCGCACCGGCGGCGGCGGCGGATCCGCGTCGCCCTCGGCTCCCGCGCGGGCCGAGCCCCCGGTCGCGACGCGTCCGTCCGGCCACAGGACGGCCGGCGAGCGATCGCAGAAGCCGAGGCAGTAGACTCCGCGAGCCTCGCGGGCATCCACCCGAGGGTGGAGTTCCGCCCCACCGGCGAGGAAGCACGAGGTGCCCCGACACACGCGAGCGGCCCCCGGGTCGGCCCGCAGGTCCGCGTAGAACGAGCGCACACCGCGCTCGAGCGCACGAGAGGTCGTCATCGCCCCTCCGAGGTCGCGAAGGTCCAGGTCTTGCAACGCTCGTTCCCACGTGCGAGCGGGAAGATCCTCGTGAGACGCTGCAGCGCCGCCGAAGCCGCGGCCCGGGTCCGACCCGCGGATACGCTCGCGCTTCCCCTCGGTCCGGGCCAGCCCGTCGAGCTCCTCCGCGCCCTCGGCGAGCGCGACGACTTCACGGAGCTCGTGGTCTTCACCGCCCTCCTCACGGGCCTCTACCCGCTCTTCACGCGCCCCGGCGTGCGGCTCCTCTCGGGCTTCTTCGGGCCCGTGGAGCGCGGACTCCGCGACGCGGGCCACGACGTCCGCTTCGTGCCCGGCGACTTCCGGAGCTTCGAGAGGATCGCGCAGCGGCTCGCCCCCCGCGTCATGGCCACCTGCGCGGCGCCGCCGGACGCGGGCGGCTGGCTGAGCCTCGCCCTGCACGCGGGCGCCACCGCCGACGAGCTCGTGCGCTGCGGCCGCGATCCCGAGCGGCTGCTCATCGTGGAGACGAGCCCGCGGCTCCCGCGCACGCTCGGGCTGCCCCCCGAGCACCCGCACGGCCTGCACCTCGACGACGTGGACGTCCTGGTGGAGAGCGACTGGGAGCCCCTCACGATCGCGGATGGCGTGCCCGACCCGGTGGAGCGCGCGATCGCCGAGCACGCGCGGCGCTTCATCCCGGACGGAGCCACGCTCCAGACGGGGATCGGCGAGATCCCGAACGCCCTCGCCGAGATCCTCGCCGCGTCGGAGGGCGGCGACTACGGCGTGCACAGCGAGATGTTCACGACCGGTCTCATGCACCTCCACCGCTCGGGCAAGGTGACGAACCGCAAGGGCATCTACGACGGAATCTCGATCGCGACGTTCGCGATGGGCTCGCGGGAGCTCTACGACTGGCTCGACGGCCAGGCGAGCGTGCGCTTCCTCCCCGTCTCGCGCGTGAACGACCCCGCGCTGATCGCGCGCAACCGGCGCATGGTCTCCATCAACGGCGCCCTGTCCGTGGACCTCGCGGGCCAGATCGTGGCCGACGCGATCGGCCGGCGGCAGCACTCGGGCATCGGCGGCCACGAGGACTTCGTGGCCGGCGCGGGGGCCTCGCCGGGGGGTCACTCGATCGTGTGTCTCCCCTCCACCGCGAACGTGAATGGGCGGCGCATCTCGCGCATCCTGGCCGAGCTTCCCGCCGGAGCCCTCGTCACGACGCCGCGCCACCACACGGACGTGGTCGTGACGGAGTTCGGCGCGGCGGAGCTCGCCGGCCGCACGATGGAGGAGCGCGCCGAGGCGCTCGCCGCGATCGCGCACCCCGAGTTCCGCGACGGGCTGCGCGGCGCATGATCGAGGTGGACGGGAGCCTCCAGTCGGGCAGCGGCACCGTCGTCCGCTTCTCGGTGGCGCTCGCCGCCCTCCTCGAGCGGCCCCTCCACGTCGTCCGCGCGCGGGCGAAGCGGGCGAAGCCCGGCCTGCGCCCCCAGCACGTCGCCGCGGTCCGCGCGTGCGCGGAGCTCTGCGGCGGGCGCGCCGAAGGCCTGCACGTGGGCTCGGACGAGCTCAGCTTCGTGCCGGGGCCGGCGATCCGCTCGGGCTCCTTCGCGTGGGACATCGGCACGGCGGGCTCCTCGACCATGCTCGCGCTCGGGATCCTGCCCGTCGCCTGCTTCGCCCCGGGTCCGGTCACGGCCCGCATCACGGGCGGGGTGTTCCAGGACTTCGCTCCCTCGCCGCACCACATGCAGCACGTGCTCGCGCCCCTGCTCGCGCGCATGGGGGCGCGGGTGGAGATCGAGGTGATCCGCGCGGGCTACGTTCCCAAGGGCGCGGGCGTGATCGAGCTTCGCGTGCAGCCCGCCGCGAGCGGTCTCGCGCCCCTGTGCCTCGACGATCCGGGGAGCGTCCGCGAGCTGCGCGGCATCGCCTTCGCGAGCCATCTCGCCGAGCGCCGGGTGAGCGAGCGCATGGCGCTCGCCTGCGAGGCCCGCCTCGCGGTGGCCGGCCTCTCGGCGGGGATCGAGCGCGTGGACGACACGGAGGCCTCGCACCCGGGCGCGAGCCTCGCCGTCTGGGCCGCGACCTCGACGGGCTGCCGCCTGGGCGCCGACCGTGCAGGCGCACCGCGCCGCAGCTCCGAGGCGATCGGTCGCTTCGTGGCGGACCAGCTGCTCGCCGACCTCGGCTCGCACGCGACGGTCGACCGGCACCTCGCGGACCAGCTCGTGTTCTTCGCCGCCCTCGCCCGCGGCGGCAGTCGCTGGCGGACGCCCCAGCTGACCACGCACCTGAGCACCAACCTCGCCCTGGCGGAGCGCTTCGGCGTGCGGGCGCGCTGCGCGAACGGCGTGGTGGACGTCGAGGGGCTCGGGCTCGGGCGCTGAGCGGCGCCGATGCGTGGAGCCGGGGCGCTCAGGCGCGCTCGAACGTGTCCGCTCCCGCGAGCACGCCCGCCCAGAGCGCGCGCGGCTCGTCCGCGGCGGGGATGTTCTTCGCCAGGTGCCAGAGCGTCTGGATGCGCTCGGCTCCGTCGGCGCGCGTGTGTTGGCCCGTCCAGGCGGTGAGCGAGCCGAACCGGCCGAAGTTCACCGTGAAGGCGACGAGATCCCCGCACGTGAAGCCGGTGAGCTCGAACTCCTGCTTCGGGGAGGGAGCGCCCACGGCCGTGTGGTAGGTGCCCATGAGCCGGCCTCCCGGGCCCACGCGGAGCTGCATCTCGGAGCCGTGCTGGTTCTTCCAGCGTCCCGCGAAGTCCACCGCCTCGGTCTGCCGGGAACGATCGCCGGATCCCAGGTGGGACTCGAGCCTCATGTCTGTCTTCACCTCCGGGTGGGGACTCGCGAGCCCCTGCGTGCCGTGTGTGCACGCCACGTGCCGAGGCGCAGCTCCACCGGATAGGCTGCGGGAGCTCGCGCTGCGGCAGTCCGCCTCAGTGGGGGGTGCGCCCGACCGCCTCGTCCTCAGCCCGTCGGCTCGAGGGGCCGGTCCAGCGAGGCGAGCAGCCGCTGGCTCTCGGGCTGCTCGCGCAGCTTCTCCAGCGCGCGGCCGGTGAGCTGACGCACGCGCTCGCGAGAGAGGTTGAGGCGCTTGCCGATGTCCTCGAGGGTCTGCGGCTCGTCGCCGCTGAGACCGAAGCGCCAGTCGAGGATGCGGCGCTCCCGCGGGTTCAGCACGACGAGGAGCCGGGCGAGCTCCCCGCGCACCTCGACCCGGTCCACCTCCGCGATGGGATCGGGCGCCGCCTCGTCCTCCAGGGCGTCTTCGAGGGAGAGCGAGTCGGTGTCGGCGAGCGGCGCGTGGATGGACGCGATCGGGGCCATCGTGGACGTGAGGTGGGCGAACGCCTCGGCATCGAGGCCCAGCTCCGCGGCCAGCTCACCCGCGCGCGGGATCCGGCCCAGGCGGCGGCGCAGCTCCTCGTCCGCGCGGCGGTAGCGCAGCTGGAGGTCGTACATGTGCGAGGGCACGCGCACCGTGCGCGAGTGGTTCTGGATGGCGCGGATCATCGCCTGATGGATCCACCAGATGGCGTACGTGGAGAACATGAAGCCGCGCCGATGGTCGAACTTCTCCACGGCGCGGATCAGGCCGAGGTTCCCCTCCTGGATGAGATCCGGGAAGGAGACCCCGAGGTTCCGGTACCGCTTCGCCACCTTGACCACGAGGCGCAGGTTGTGGCGCACGAAGCGCTGCTTCGCCGCGTCGTGACGCTCGAGCGCGGCGCGCGCGCGGGCGAAGGCGTCGCGCACCGTGGCGGACGGGCGCCCGCGGCGGCGCGCGACGGAGCCGCGCCCGCGCGCGGTCGCGTCCGCGCGGTCGAGCTCGCGGAAGATCCCGAGGACCACCTCGAAGGCGAGCTCCGCGCGGCGGAGCTGCGCCGCGATGCGCGCGTCGAGCGCCGCGAGCTCGCGGCCGCCGGCCGGAGGGCGCGCGCCCGCCCGCCGCTCGCGCTCCGCGACGAGCCGAGCGAGCCGACCGAGGGCCGCGTCGATCCGCCGGCCCCAGTCGCCGCCGCCCTCGTCGCGGTGGTGCGCCGAGAGGATCCCGGTCACCCGCCCTGCGCGCTGGCGCTCGCGCCATCGCTCCAGGAGGGCCGTGGCCGTCGCGGGGATCGCGAACGCGGCGTCGAGGAACGCCTCGCGCTCGCGCTCCATGATCTCGGCGAGGGCGTAGGTCTCGTCGCGGCCGAGCACCGGGATGTCCGTGATGGCCCGCAGGTAGTGGGAGAGCGCGTCCGACGAGCCGATGACCGGGATCGCGGCCACCTCGGTCTCGCGGGCCGGGCGCACGTCTGCCGCGACGGCGGGCGTACGCTCGTCGGCGGTCGCGCGATCGTTTCGGTCGAGGTCGATCCTCATCGGCTTCTTGGGCGTCCCCGCCTCCGAAATAGAGCGCAGCCGCGGGGTGGGACGCACCCCGCGCCGGTGGTCGAGCCCGGATCTAGCGCTGGAGGAGAAAGATGGACGCAACGAGGGCGAAGATAAGCACGAAACCCTGGACGCAAGCCCACGGGGGAAGATTCAGCCCCCGCGGGAACCGAGGGGGGCGGGGGAGGGACGAGCCGCGCGGCTCCGTGTAGGATCTCGGTCGGGTGGCCTCGCCCCGGGCCTCGGGGTGCGGATCTCGGTCCGCGCCCCGGCCCCCTGGCGAGGCGACGCGCGACGTGTGCCCGCCGGGCCCGATCCTGGGGGGCTGCTGCGCGCGTGGCATGGCCGAGCTCGACTCCTGCCTCGACCCGGAGCGAGGCACGGCACGGGACGCCGACGATGGGCACCACGCAGACGACGCCGAAGCCTCGTGAGCGTTCCTCCCCGCTCGGAGCTGCCGCACTCCGCCTCGGGATCGAGCGGCTGCGCCCCGAGCAGGAGCAGGTGATCGGGGAGGTGCTCGCCGGTCGCGACGCCCTCATGATCCTGCCCACGGGCTTCGGAAAGTCGGCGTGCTACCAGATCCCCTCCCTCCTGCTGCCGCGCCCCGTGCTCGTCATCTCGCCGCTCCTCGCGCTGATGCGCGACCAGCACGTGAAGCTCGAAACGCGCGGCATCCCGTGCGTGCGCATCGACGGCACGGTGCGCGGACGCGCCCGCAGCGCGGCCCTGGCGAAGATCGCCGCGGGCGGGCCGCTGCTCGTCCTCACCACCCCCGAGTCGCTCGAGAACCCGGGGATGCGCGAGGCCCTCGGCCGCTCGGGCCTCGGCCTCGCCGCGGTCGACGAGGCCCACTGCATCTCCGAATGGGGCTACGACTTCCGCCCGGCGTACCTGCGGATCGGTCCCAACCTGCGCGCGCTCGAGGCCCCCGCGCTCCTGGCGCTGACCGCCACCGCGACCTCGCACGTGCGCACCGCCATCGTGCGCTCCCTCGGGATGCGGGACCCCGTGGTGGTGGCGAGCTCGCCGCACCGCTCGAACCTCGCCTTCGAGGTCCTGCCCTGCGAGGGCGAGGCGCGCGTGCGCGCGGCGCTGCGCCTGCTCCAGCGGCTGCGCCGGCCGGGCATCGTGTACTGCGCGACGAAGCGCGAGGTGGACGGCGTCTACGCGATCCTGCGGCGCTTCAACATCCCGGCGCACCGCTACCACGGCGGCATGACCGCCGCGGAGCGCAACACCGAGCAGGAGCGCTACATGCGGCGCGGCCGGCGCACCGTGATGGTGGCGACGAGCGCATTCGGCCTCGGCATCGACAAGCCCGACATCCGCTACGTGCTCCACTTCCAGGCGCCGGCTTCCCTCGAGCAGTACGTGCAGGAGGCGGGGCGCGCCGGCCGCGACGGGGCGCGCGCCAACTGCATCCTGCTCCACGACGGCTCCGACCGTTCCATCCACGAGGCGCTGCTGGCGCGATCGCGCGTGCGCCCCGACCAGCTCTACAAGCTCGGCAAGGCCCTCGCGGCGTGGGTGGGCGAGGGGCGCCACCCGACGCTCGAGGCGCTCGCGGTCTCGGCCGAGCTCGGCCCGCGCGTGACGGCGGCGCTGCTCACGCAGCTCGAGGAGGCGGGTCTCGTGGTGCGCGAGGACTCGGAGATCCGCGCGACGGTGCCGGCGGCTTCGATCGAGGAGCGGGCGCAGGCGCTCGCGGGGCAGTTCGAGACGCTCCGCACGCAGGACGGCCGGCGCCTCGACGCGATCGCGGAGTACGCGCGCGCCCCCGGCTGCCGCGCCGCGTTCCTGCGCGGCTACTTCGGCGAGGAGACCGGCGAGCCGTGCGGCCTGTGCGACCTGTGCCAGGAGCGCCCGGAGCGCCCCACCCGGTTCTTCGCCCCCATCGCGCTGCCCGGGCGATCCGAGCCGAAGCGCCGCGGGCGACGGCGGCGCGGGGGACGGGGCCGCCGCGGCGGTCGGCCCCGCCGTTCGCGCCCCCCGCGCGGATCGGGCGGATCGGGCTGACCGGGCGCGCCCGCGCGGAGCGCCACGCTACACGTCCAACGTCACCCGCGCCTCCCAGCCCCGGGGCGTCTTCGCCACCGAGAGGCCGTGGGCGGTGGCGGCCTTCACGTCCGCCGCCAGGCGGTGACGCGACCGGTCGATCCGCTCGCCCGCGAGCTCGGCCTCGAGCCGCGCTCCGGAGTCGAGCGAGAGGTGCACCGCGCGCGGACGCAGCAGCAGGAGCTCGGCGTCCCGGAGGTACACGAGCTCGTTCACGAAGCGCAGCAGCAGCAGCTCGACGTCCGGCTCCGCGAGCTCGATGCGCCGCACCTCGCGCTCCTCCACGCTCGCGGGATCCTCGATCGTCGCGGCGAGGAGCGCCTGCGCCGCGGCCGCGAACGCCTCGCCGGGCGTCGCGCCCCTCGCGACGAACGTGAGGTCGCTCGTCACGGCGTCCACGAACTCGAAGGCGGGGGCGCTCACCCCTTCACGTTTCCCACCGGGACGAGGTGCGCCACGCGGCGCGAGAGGCCGGCCTGCTCGGTGGACTCCGCCACGTCGTCGACGCTCTTGTACGCGAAGCCCGCCTCCTCGGCGAGACCGGAGAGAGAGGCCGCGTGCACGAGGATGCCACGCGCGGCGAGGCGATCCTGGAGCTCGCGGCCGTGCACGAGCTTGCGCGCGCGGCTGCGACTCATGGTCCGGCCGCTGCCGTGCGCCGTGCTGTAGAAGCTCTTCGCCCCGCTCGCGACGCCGGCGAGCACGTAGGATCCAGTCTCCATGCTGCCGCCCAGGATCACGGGCTGGCCGGTCTTCCGATACTCGGGCGGCAGCTCGGGGTGGCCCGGCGGAAAGGCGCG
>DASRUS010000208.1:0-9050 GCA_035687825.1 Myxococcota bacterium
CCGCGGCATGCCGCCCACGCGCGACTACCCGGGCATGGACGATCCGCTGCCGGAGGAGGAATTCGTGGAGGACGGCGGCGTCGAGCCCGCGCCGGGCGAACGCATGAACGTGAAAGAGCTCAAGCAGAAGACGATGCAGGAGCTCACGGACCTCGGCGAAGGCCTGAACGTCGAGAACGCCGCGGGCATGCGGAAGCAGGATCTGATCTTCGGGATCCTGAAGGCCCAGACCGAGAAGGAAGGCAAGATCTACGCGGAGGGGGTGCTCGAGACCCTCCCGGACGGCTTCGGGTTCCTGCGTGCGCCCGACCAGAACTACCTGGCCGGGCCCGACGACATCTACGTGTCGCCGTCCCAGATCCGGCGCTTCAACCTGCGCACCGGCGACACCATCTCGGGACAGATCCGGTCGCCCAAGGAGGGCGAGCGGTACTTCGCGCTGCTCAAGGTGGAGTCGATCAACTTCGAGGAGCCCGAGGCCGCGCGACACAAGATCCTGTTCGACAACCTGACGCCACTCTATCCCGAGGAGAAGTTCAACCTCGAGTCGAAGTCCGGCAAGCTCACCACGCGCATCATCGACCTCATCGCTCCCATCGGGAAGGGTCAGCGGGCGCTGATCAACTCGCCGCCCAAGGCCGGCAAGACGATGATCCTGAAGGACATCGCCAACGCCATCTCCGAGAACCATCCCGAGGTCTACCTGATCGTGCTGCTCATCGACGAGCGGCCCGAGGAGGTGACCGACATGCAGCGCAACGTGAAGGCCGAGGTGATCTCCTCGACCTTCGACGAGCCCGCCACGCGCCACGTGCAGGTGGCCGACATGGTGATCGAGAAGGCCAAACGGTTGGTCGAGCACAAGCGCGACGTGGTGATCCTGCTCGACTCGATCACGCGGCTCGCGCGCGCCCACAACACGGTGGTGCCGCACTCGGGCAAGATCCTCTCGGGCGGGGTGGACTCGAACGCGCTGCACAAGCCGAAGCGCTTCTTCGGCGCGGCGCGCAACCTCGAGGAAGGCGGCAGCCTCACGATCATCGGCACGGCGCTCATCGAGACGGGCTCGCGCATGGACGAGGTGATCTTCGAGGAGTTCAAGGGCACGGGGAACAGCGAGATCGTGCTCGACCGCAAGCTCGCGGATCGCCGCACCTACCCCGCGATGGACATCAACCGCTCGGCCACGCGGCGCGAGGAGCTGCTGCTGCACCCGGACGTGCTGAACCGCATGTACGTGCTGCGCAAGGTGCTGGCGCCGCTCAACCCCGTGGACTCGATGGAGTTCCTGCTGGAGAAGGTGAAGGCGACGGACTCGAACGCGGAGTTCCTCGCGTCGATGAACTCCTAGACGCCCCCGCTTGTAACCCCCCGTTGGATCGTTAGTTTCTCCTCGTCCGCCGACCGCCGGGTCGCGCTCGGCCCGAGGCGCCGCATGTCCGATCTGCTCGAACGCATCGCCCGTAGCCGCGAGCGCGCCAACGCCCTGGAGGCGCGGCTGGCAGACCCGGAGCTGGTCCGCTCCCCCCGGGAGTACGCCGAGGTCGCGCGGCAGCTCGGATCGATGCGCCCGCTCCTCGAGGCGGGTGGGCGCTACCAGCGGCTCCTCGCCGAGATCGAGAGCGCCCGCGAGCTCGCGCGCGAGGGGGAGGAGGAGCTGCGCGAGCTCGCCCGCAGCGAGCTCGCGAGCCTCGAGCCCGCGCGCGACGGCCTCGAGGGCGAGATCCGCCGGCTGCTCCTGCCCCGGGACCCGAACGACGAGAAGAACGTGATCCTCGAGATCCGCGCGGGCGCGGGGGGCGAGGAGGCCGCCCTTTTCGCGGCGGATCTCTTCCGCATGTACACGCGCTACGCGGAATCCCAGGGCTGGAAGCTCGAGCCGCTCACGGTGTCGGAGACCGGGGCGGGGGGGCTGCGGGAGGCGACCGTCGCGATCAGCGGCGAGCGCGTCTGGAGCCGCCTCAAGCACGAGCGCGGCGTGCACCGCGTGCAGCGCGTCCCGGTGACCGAGTCCGCGGGGCGCATCCACACCTCGACGGTCACCGTGGCGGTGCTCCCGGAGGCGGAGGAGGTGGAGGTCGAGATCGACCCCAAGGAGCTGCGCGTGGACGTGTTCCGCTCCTCGGGTCCGGGCGGCCAGAGCGTGAACACGACGGACTCCGCGGTGCGCGTCACGCACCTGCCCACGGGCCTCGTCGTGCAGTGTCAGGACGAGAAGTCGCAGCACAAGAACAAGGCGCGGGCGATGAAGATCCTGCGCGCGCGGCTGCTGGCCGCGGAGCAGGAGCGCAAGGCGAGCGAGCGCGCGAGCGAGCGGCGCTCGCAGGTGGGGACGGGCGATCGCAGCGAGCGCATCCGCACCTACAACTTCCCCCAGGCGCGCGTCACGGATCATCGCGCCGGGGTGACGCTCCACCGCCTGCCCCAGGTGTTGGAGGGCGACCTCGGCGAGCTCCTGGACGCGGTGCACGCCTACATGAACGAGCAGGCCGAGCGGGAGGCGGCGGCATGACGGAGGCCGGCCCGGCGCAGAGCCCCGCCGTGTGGACCGTGCTCGGCCTGCTGCGCTGGACCACGGAGCACTTCACCGCCCGCGGCCTCGATTCGCCGCGCCTGGACGCGGAGTGCCTGCTGGCGCACGCCCTCGGCACGGATCGCCTGCGCCTCTACCTCGACTTCGACAAGCCGGTGGGCGCCGAGGAGCGCGTCCGCTTCCGCGAGCTCGTGCGACGCCGCGCCGGGGAGCGCGTGCCCGTGGCGCAGCTGACCGGCGTGCGCGAGTTCTGGTCGCTCCCCCTGGAGGTGACGCGCGACGTGCTGGTGCCGCGTCCCGAGACGGAGACCCTCGTGGAGGCGGCGCTCGGCCTGGCGCGGGAGCGCGGCCCCGAGCTTTGCATCCTCGACGTGGGGACGGGCAGCGGCGCCCTCGCCCTCGCCCTCGCGAAGGAGCTCGCCGGCGCGCGCATCACCGCGACGGACGTCTCCGAGGGGGCGCTCGCCGTGGCGGCGCGCAACGCCGAGCGGCTCGGCGTGGGCGATCGCGTGCGCTTCGTCCGGGGCTCCCTCTACGCGCCCGTGGCGGGCGAGCGCTTCGACCTCGTGGTGGCGAACCCGCCCTACCTCGCCGAGGGCGAGGCTGGCTTGCTCGCCCCGGAGCTCGGCTTCGAGCCGCGCGCGGCGCTCTTCGCGGGCCCGCGCGGCGACGAGGTGCTCGTCGCGCTCGTGGACGGCGCGCGGGACGTGCTCTCCCCCGGCGGCGGGCTCGCCCTCGAGATCGCGCCCGGCCAGGCCGAGACGATCCGCGCGCGCTGCGTGGCGCGAGGGCTCGAGGACGTGCGCGTGATCCCGGATCTCGCCGGTCGCGCGCGCGTCGTGGCCGCACGGTCCAGGCGAGGCGACGCCTGATGGAGCGCATCGTCGTCCAGGGCGGCCGGCGTCTCGCGGGGAGCGTGCGCGTCTCGGGCTCGAAGAACGCGACGCTCGCGCTCATGGCCGGGGCGCTCCTCGCCGACGGCGAGAGCCGCCTGCGCAACGTGCCGCGGCTTCGCGACGTGGACGCCATGGCCCAGATCCTGGACGCCCTCGGCGCGCGCGTCGCCTGGTCGCCGGACGACCCGCACACGCTCGCCATCGATCCGCGGGGCGTCCACAACCCCGAGGCGCCCTACGACCTCGTGCGCAAGATGCGCGCGTCGTTCATGGTGCTCGGCCCGCTGGTGGCGCGCTTCGGCGTGGCGCGCGTGTCCGAGCCGGGCGGCTGCGCGATCGGGGTGCGGCCCGTGGACCAGCACCTGAAGGGGCTCGCGGCGCTCGGCGCGAAGGTGCGGCTCGAGCACGGCATCGTCGAGGCGTCGGCGGCGCGCCTCACCGGCGGGCGCTTCTCCTTCGACCTCGTGACGGTGAACGGCACCCAGAACGTGATGATGGCCGCGTGCCTCGCCGCGGGGGAGAGCGTGCTCGAGAACTGCGCACGGGAGCCCGAGGTGGTGGAGCTCGCGCAGTTCCTCTCGCGCATGGGGGCCGAGATCTCCGGCGCCGGGAGCGATCGCATCGTGGTGCGCGGCGTGGAACGGCTGCGGCCCGTCGCCCTCGACGTGTGCGGCGACCGCATCGAGGCGGGGACGCTGCTGGCCGCGGGCGCCATCACCGGGGGCGAGCTCGAGCTCACGGGCGTGGATCCGAGCCACCTCGAGGCTACGGTGGAAAAACTTCGCGCCGCGGGCTGCGAGATCGACCTGGCGTACGATCGGCTCCGCCTGCGCGGCGCCGAGCTGCGCGGGGTGGACGCCGTGACCGCCCCCTTCCCGGGCTTCCCCACGGACATGCAGGCGCAGCTCATGGCCGTCGTGACGAAGGCCGTGGGCTCGAGCGTGATCACCGAGACCGTCTTCGAGAACCGTTTCATGCACGTGCCGGAGCTGATCCGCCTGGGCGCCGACATCCGCCTCTCCGGGCGGGCGGCGCACGTGCGCGGGGTGCGCCGGCTCTCCGGCGCGCCGGTCATGGCGACGGACCTGCGCGCCTCGGCGAGCCTCCTCATCGCGGCGCTCGCGGCCGAGGGCGAGACGGTCGTGAATCGCGTCTACCACATCGACCGCGGCTACGAGCGCATCGAAGCGAAGCTCGCGAGCCTCGGCGCGGCGATTCGTCGGGAGGTGTGAGATGGCAGGCCGCAGCCCGTCCAAGGGCCCGCTCCGGGTCCTCCACAGCGACGAGCCGGGCTTCGCGAAGGCCTTCGGGCAGCTCGTGCACCGCCGCTCGCTCGTGGAGGAGAGCGTCGAGAAGAACGTGCGGCGCATCCTCGAGCGCGTTCGCGCGGTCGGCGACGCGGAGGTGATCGCGCTCACGCGCAAGCTCGACGGCGCGAAGCTCAGCAAGCTCGAGGTGACGCGCGAGGAGTGGGACGAGGGGGCGGATCGCGTGGATCCCGCGGACCGCGCCGCGCTCGGCAAGGCGGCCATGCGCGTGCGCGAGTTCCACCGCAAGCGCATCCCGTCGAGCTGGGAGATGCGCGAGGAGGGCGGCGGCTTCATGGGCCAGCGCGTGCGTCCGCTCGCGCGCGTGGGGATCTACGTGCCCGGCGGCAAGGCCGCGTATCCCTCCACGGTGATCATGAACGCGGTGCCGGCCTCGGTGGTGGAGGTGCCGGAGATCGTGATGGCGACGCCCCCGGGCGCGGACGGTCGCATCCGGCCCGAGGTGCTCATGGCGGCGCGGGTGGCGGGCGTGCACCGCGTCTTCAAGATGGGTGGCGCGCAGGCGATCGCCGCCCTGGCCTACGGCACCGGGTCGGTGCCCCAGGTGGACAAGGTGGTGGGGCCCGGGAACGTGTGGGTGGCCGCCGCCAAGCGGCTCGTGTTCGGCGAGGTGGGCATCGACATCGAGGCGGGGCCGACGGAGGTCCTCGTCGTCGCGGACCGGGGCGCCACACCCGCCTGGGTGGCGGCGGACCTGCTCTCCCAGGCGGAGCACGACGAGGTCTCCCACGCGGTGCTCGTCACCTGGATCAAGCCCCTCGTGCCGCGCGTGCAGGAGCAGGTGGAGAAGCAGCTCGCGAAGCTCGACCGGGCCAGGATCGCGCGCAAGGCGCTCCAGGCGAACGGCGTGATCGTCGTGGCGCGCGACCTCGACGAGGCGCTCGAGCTCGCGGACCGCTACGCCCCGGAGCACCTGGTCCTCGCGATGGACACCGCGGAGTCGGTCCTCAAGCGCGTGCGCAATGCGGGCACGATCTTCCTGGGTCACTACACTCCGGTGGCGGTGGGCGACTACCTCGCGGGACCGAACCACGTGCTCCCCACGGGTGGGACGGCGCGGTTCTCCTCGCCGCTCGGGGTGGAGGATTTCCTGAAGCGCATGAGTTTCGTGCGCTTCGAGCCGCCGAAGCTCCGGGAGCTCGGCGCCGACGTGATCCGGCTCGCGCAGCTCGAAGGGCTCACGGGGCACGGGGTGTCCGTGGAGCTGCGCCTCCAGAAGATCCGCCGGGCGCGGCGCGAGCGCGAGGCGGCCCGGGAAGCGGAGATCGAGCTGTGAGCGAGACGAAGCCGGATCCGAGGCGCGCGTCCGTCGAGCGCAAGACGAAGGAGACGGACGTCCGCGTCCAGCTCGCCCTCGACGGGAGCGGGGCCTACGACGTGGGCACGGGCATCGCCTTCCTCGACCACATGCTCGAGTCCTTCGCGAAGCATTCCCTCTTCGACCTGCACCTGCGCTCGCGGGGCGATCTCGAGGTGGATACGCACCACACCGTGGAGGACGTGGGCATCACGCTCGGCCAGGCGCTGCGCGAGGCGCTGGGCTCGGCGCGCGGCATCCGGCGCTTCGGGTCGTGCGTGCTCCCCATGGCGGAGGCGAAGGTCGAGGTGGCGGTGGACGTCTCGAACCGCCCCTACCTCGTGTACCGCGTGGAGCTCCCGAACGACCGCATCGGGGCCTTCGACGTCTCGCTCGTGGAGGACTTCCTCTACGCGCTCTCCCAGCACGCGGGCCTCGACCTCCACGTGGAGCAGCGCTACGGGCGGAGCCCCCACCACGTGGTCGAGGCGGTCTTCAAGGGGCTGGCGCGCGCGCTGCGCGCGGCGGTCGAGGTGGATCCGCGCGTGGCGGACGTACCCTCGGTGAAGGGAACGCTCTAACATCCCCACCGCGATGCCCCGACCCCCCGCCATCGCCGTCGTCGACACGGGCGCCGGAAACCTGCGCAGTGTGACGCGCGCGCTCGCGCGCGCGGGCCTTGCGCCGGAGGTGACCGCAGCGCCCGAGGAGGTGAGGCGCGCGGCCGGCGTGGTGCTGCCCGGGGTCGGGAACTTCGCCACGGCCGCGGCGAACCTGCGCGCCAAGGGTCTGGACGAGGCGCTGCGCGAGGTCCTCGCCGCGGGCCGGCCCTACCTGGGGATCTGCCTCGGGCTCCAGTTGCTCTTCGAGGAGAGCGACGAGCACGGGCGCTCCGCGGGGCTGGGGGTGCTGCCGGGCCGCGTGGTGCGCTTCCCGGGGCGCGACGCGTGCGGGCGCGTGCTGCGCGTCCCGCACATCGGCTGGAACCAGGTGCGCTTCTCCGGCAGCCACCCGATGCTCGCGAACCTCCCGCGGGAGGACTGCTACTACTTCGTGCACGCGTACTACGCGCTGCCCGAGCGGCCGGACTGCGTGGTGGGGCGCACGGAGTACGGCGACGCCTTCGCGTCCGCGGTCGCGACCGAGCGCCTGTTCGCGGTGCAGTTCCACCCGGAGAAGAGTCAACGCGCGGGCTTTGCCCTGCTCGAGGCGTACGCGCGCTGGATCGCGTCGTGCGACTGACGAGCGGACTCGCCCTCGTGTGCGGCGCGCTCTCGCTCGCCGCGTGCGCGACGACGGTGCGCAGCCAGTCCTACCCCGCGCTCGCCGAGCACCCGTCGCCGCGGCGGATCGCGGTCGCGCCCTTCGAGATCGCGGGCTCCCTCGCCGAGGCCGAGACGCCCGCGTCGGCGGAGTCTGCGGCGGGCTTCGCGGCCGAGCTCGTGGCCCGCCAGCTCGCGGAGCAGCTCGCGGCGGACGGCCGCGAGGTCGTGGCGCCCGAGGACGTGGCGCAGCTGCTCCGCGCCGAGGCCGCGTCCCCCGACGACCGGACCCCGGCGCGGGCCGCTCGCCTCGTCGCGGAGCGCTTCGGCGCCGACGCGATCCTGCTCGGGACGCTGCACCGCTTCCGCGAGCGGCGCGGCGGGGCGGCGGGCTCCCTCGCGCCCGCCTCGGTGGGCTTCGAGGTGACGCTCGTGGCGGCGCCCGGCGGGCAGAAGCTCTGGCGCGGCCTCTTCGACGAGACGCAGGCAGGGCTCTCCGAGAACGTGCTCAACGTCACGCGCTACCCGGGCGCCGGCACTCGCTGGCTCACCGCCGAGGAGCTCTCGCGCTGGGGCGCGGAGGAAGTGGCGAGCGCGCTCCCGTGAGGGCCGGGCGCTTCGAGCTGATCCCCGCCATCGACCTGCTCGGCGGCAGGAGCGTGCGTCTCGCGCCCGAGGGCCGCTTCGACGCCGCGCCGCTGCACGAGGACGATCCCGCGGCGCGCGCCCGGCGCTTCGTGTCCGCCGGCGTCCTGCGCCTCCACGTGGTGGACCTCGACGGCGCGCGCGCGGGCGAGCCGCGCAACCGGGATGCGATCGCGCGCATCCTGGCTGCGGCCGGGGGCCGTCCCGTCCAGGTGGGGGGTGGGATCCGCACGCTCGCCGCGCTGGAGGAGACGCTCGACCTCGGCGCGGACCGCGTGGTGCTCGGCACCGTCGCGCTCCGGGATCCCGCGCTCGTGCGCGAGGCCGGCAAGCGCTTTCCGGGGCGCATCGCCGTGGGCCTCGACGCCCGCGACGGACGCGTCGCCGTCTCGGGCTGGCTCGAGACGAGCGAGACGGATGCGGTGGAGGTGGGGAAGCGCTTCGCGGACGCGGGCGTCGCCGCGCTCGTCTACACCGACATCGGCCGCGACGGGACCCTCGCGGGTCCAGCTCTGGAGGCCACGGCGCGCCTCGCGGAGGCCGTCGGGCTCCCGGTGATCGCCTCGGGCGGCGTCGGCTCCGAGGACCACGTGCGCGCCGCGGCGCGCCTCGCCTCGCGGGGCGTCGCGGGCATCATCGTGGGCCGCGCGCTCTTCACGGGCGCGCTGGATCTCGAGCGCGCGCTCCGGATCGTCGCGTGCTCCTGAAGCGCATCATCCCCTGCCTCGACGTGGACCGCGGGCGCGTGGTGAAGGGCGTGCGCTACGTGGACCACGTGGACGCGGGCGATCCCGTGGAGGTGGCGCGCCTCTACGACGAGCAGGAGGCGGACGAGATCACCTTCCTCGACATCACCGCGAGCGTCGATGGCCGCCGCATCATGCTCGACGTGGTGGCGCGCACCGCCGAGAGCGTCTTCATGCCGCTCACCGTGGGGGGCGGCGTGCGGAGCCTCGCGGACGTGCGCGACCTGCTGAACGCCGGCGCCGACAAGGTCTCGATCATGACCGCGGCCGTGGAGAACCCCGACCTCGTGGCCGCGGCCGCGGCGGCGATCGGGAGCGCGAACCTCGTGGTGGCGATCGACGC
>DASRUS010000209.1:0-3599 GCA_035687825.1 Myxococcota bacterium
GCGATGCCGCCCTCGTAGATCAGGTCCACGATGAGCTTCACCTCGTGGATGCACTCGAAGTACGCCATCTCCGGCGAGTAGCCGGCCTCCACCAGCGTCTCGTAGCCCGCGGTCATGAGCGCGGTCAGGCCGCCGCACAGCACCACCTGCTCGCCGAAAAGATCGGTCTCGGTCTCCTCGCGGAAGTTCGTGCGCAGGATCCCCGCGCGCCCGGCGCCGATGGCCTTGGCGTAGGCGAGCGCGATCTGGAGCGTGTCGCCCGAGGGGTCGGCGTGCACGGCGACCAGGCAGGGCACCCCCCGGCCCTGCTCGTAGAGCGAGCGCACGGTGTGGCCCGGGCCCTTCGGCGCCACCATGAAGACGTTCACGCCCTGCGGCGGGACGATCTGCCCGAAGTGGATGTTGAAGCCGTGGGCCAGGGCGAGGTAGTCGCCGGGCTCGAGGTGGGGCTCGATCTCCTCCTTGAAGATCGCGCCCATGGTCTCGTCGGGCACGGTCAGCATCACGACGTCGCCCGCGCGCGCGGCCTCGGCGGGGGCGAGCACGCGCAGGCCCGCCTTCTCGGCCTTGGGGCGCGAGCCCGAGTCCTTGCGCAGACCCACCACCACGTCCACGCCGGAGTCGCGCAGGTTCAGCGCGTGCGCGTGACCCTGGCTCCCGTAGCCGATGATGGCAACCGTCTTGCCCTCGAGGCGCGAGAGGTCGGCGTCCTTGTCGTAGTAGATGTCGAGGGCCATCGGGTCTCCCGGTGCTGGACGAGGCGGGGCGCCGGGCGGAGCCCCGGCGCGCGCGTCGAGCGGTCATAACGCCGAAACTTCGCGAGGTTACGGGAGGAGGCTGGAGGTGTCAAAGACGGGTCGGCGACGCGCGGCCCGCGCCTCAGGAGCCCTCGGCCTTCGTCCGGACGCGCTCCCGCAGCGCCGACGGGCGCGGCGGACCCGTCCAGCGCGCGGCGGTCTCGGGATCGAGGGGGTCGCGCCCCGCGAGCACGAGCTCGAGCCACGGGAAGTCGTCGTAGCCCCAGAAGAGCTCGCCCCCCAGCTTTACGGTGGGGACGCCGAACACGCCCTTTGCAATCGCGTCGTCGGTCTGCCGGCGCAGTCGCGCCTTCGCCTCCGGCGTCTGCGCCTCGGCCACGAGCGCACCACCGTCGAGTCCCGCCGCGTCCGCCACCCGCTCCACGACGGCCGGCTCGCTCACGTGCAGACCCTCGACCCAGACGGCGCGGAAGAGTCCCTCGACCAGCGCGGTGCGGCGCGACGCCTCGAGCGGGAGCGAAGAGACGCGGAGTGCCAGCAGGGGATTGAAGGGATGGTGCACCGGCGGGCGGAGCGGCACGCCCAGCAGCGCCGCCTTGCGCAGGTTGTTGCGGACCATCCAGCGGGTCTTCGCCGGGATCTCCGCCGGGCCGAGCTGGCCGTGGGCCTCGAGCAGGCCCGCGAAGAGGACGGGGACGGGCTCGATCGCGACGCCGTGCTTCGCGGCGAGGGCCGGGAGCTGCGTCCACGCGAGCCAGGCGTTGGAGGAGAGGTAGTCGAAGTAGAAGCGCAGGACCCGGTCCCCGTCGGTCACGGCGCCGCTCCCGCGACCCGCGGGTTCTCCACGCGGAACACCGCGAGATTCCCGGCGCCGGCGGCGCTCGTGCGCCGGATCTCTCCCACGGTCTCGATGGCGAAGAGCTTGCGCAGGCCGGGGCGGACCAGGCGGGAGATCTCGGCGGGATCCTCCACGCGCACCGCGACCTGCTCGTAGATCTTCCCGTCCACCTCGACCCGGATGCGCGGATCCTCGTCGAGGCGTTCGAGCAGCCCGCCGTGGAGGAGGC
Source organism: Myxococcota bacterium (assembly GCA_035687825.1). GTDB lineage: Bacteria > Myxococcota_A > UBA9160 > UBA9160 > DASRUS01 > DASRUS01. The sequence continues at coordinate 1,826 of DASRUS010000209.1, forward strand.
CCGTGAGCAGGAGATGCAGCCGCCCCTCGTGGACGATGAACCACGGATCCGTCGAGTGAGGCAGGAGCCGCGCCCGGCTCTCCACGCGCAGCGGTCGCGCGAGCCGGGCGAAGCTCCAGTCCGAGACGGGCTGAGCCACGACCTCGCCGCGCAGCCATCCCCCCGGCACGGGACCCAGCGGACCGCCCGCGAGGAGGCGCGCGTAGACGGCGCCCGCGACGAGCAGCAGGACGAGCGCCGCGACCCACGCCCGGCGCCTCACGACGCGGGTCCCCGCGGATCGAGGCGGAACACCCAGAGGTCGGCGCGGTCTTCGCCGGGAGCGGGCGGCTCCGCGAGGAAGGTCGCGTCGTCGGCTTCGATCCCGTAGTACTTGCGCATGAAGTCGAGCGCGATGGGTGCGAGCTCGACCGGATCCGTCACGCGCAGCGCCGTGCGCTCGTAGATCCGGCCCGCGATCCGCACGCGCACGCGAGGATCGCGCAGCACGTTCTGCACCCAGCTCTTCTCCGACGCGTTGCGCGACGGGACGTAGAGGCGCGGCCCCACCGCCATGCAGATCGTCGTGACCGCATGCGGGAGCCACCGCCCGCGAGTCTCCACCTCGATCTCGAGATGATCGCGCGTGGAGGACCAGTCTTCGACGGCCGCGCTCACCACCTCGCCGGAGAGGCGCGTGCCCGGGATCGGGCCCACCGGCCCGCAGGCGACGGCGAGGAGCGCGAGGGCGGGCGCGATCCCCGCGAGCCCGAACGGGATCAGCCGCTGCATCCGGCCTCCTCCAGCGCCTCCCCCGTGCGCCGCGCCTCCGCTTCCGCGCGGCGCAGGTAACGCGGCACCAGCCGGGACGCGGCCACCGTCTCGCCGCGCCCGAGGAGCACCCGGCCCAGGCGCCCGACGAAGAACGCGCGCGGGGGCGCGGGCTCGGCCAGGCGTGCCTCCGGGCCGATCGCGTCGCGCACCGACTCGAGCACCGCTTCCTCGCCGGGGCAGCCGACCAGCGTGCAGGGTCGCGGCGCCGCGCGCGCGAGGGCGGCCGGCGTGAAGACGCCCTCGGGCACGAGGGGGGCGAGCCCGGCCGCGCCGGGCCCCCACGCCGCCGCATACACTTCCCCGCGTCGGGCGTCGAGGCAGGCCACCACGGGGTGGGCGGAGCCCGCGGCGCTCGCGGCGAGCGCGGCGAGCGTCGGAACCGGCGCCACCGGCCGCTCGTCGCCGAAGGCGAGCCCCTTCAGCGTCGCGACCCCGACGCGCAGCCCCGTGAACGAGCCCGGCCCGATGGAGACGGCGAAGGCGCCGACCTCGGCGAGCGTAATCCCGGCCGCGGCGAGCACCCGGTCCACGCCGGGCAGGAGCCGCTCCGAGTGCGGGCGGGCTCCCGTCGTGGTGAGCTCGGCCAGCAGGTCGCCGCCGCGCAGGAGCGCCACGCTGGCGAAGGACGTCGCGCTCTCCAGGGCGAGGAGCAGGAGATCGCCGAGGACGGGCACGCTCGCCGGGTGCCCGGCCGCTCCCCTCACAGCCCCGCGCTCTCGCGCACCCACTCGACGAGCCGCGACCAGTTGCGCGTCACATCGTTCCAGAACGCGAACCCCATGATCGCGACCAGGAGGAAGAAGCCGAACTGCTGCACGATCTCACGCGTGCGGAGCGAGAGCGGTCCACGCCGGACGCCCTCCACGAGGAACAGCAGCGCCTGGCCTCCGTCCAGGATCGGGATGGGGAGGAGGTTCAGGATGCCGAGGTTGATGCTGATGATGATGAGGAGCTCCAGGTA
>DASRUS010000210.1:0-5469 GCA_035687825.1 Myxococcota bacterium
ACCCAGCAGGAGGCCGGCGACCTCCGGGGGGATCCCGACGAGCACCAGCGCGTCCACGATGGCGCAGATCTCGGTGAAGGAGCCGTGCCCCGCACCGAGGACATCCACCCGATAGCGCGGCCGCGCCGCGACGAGAGCGTAGGGCCGCGCGCTCTCGGGCTCGACGGGCGTCGTCTCGTCGAGGGTACCCCCGAGAATCAAGGTAGGGATGCGGATCGAGGCGAGGGCTTCGTCGTCGAAGATGCTCGAGGCGGGCGCGATGGGGACGATCGCGCGCACGCGCGGATCGGGAGGCGCGAGCACGAAGCCCGCGGCCACGGCGAGGGACGTGAAGCCGCCGAAAGAGTGGCCGGACACGCCGACCCGACGCGGATCGATGCGGCGATGGAACTCGTCGGCCGGATCCGCGCTCCGCTCGAGCATCGTCGTGATCAGGAACGAGACGTCGAGGGGCCGGTCCACGGCGGACTTCGCGAAGGGATCCGAGCTCCCCAGGAGGAGGTCGATCGCCGTGTTCCCCGTGTGGTCGGGCGCGACCACGACGAAGCCGTGGCTCGCGAGCGCCTCGCACAGGAAGAACGACTGGAAGCGGATGCCGCCGTTGCCGTGGGAGAAGACGACGAGGGGAAAGGGCCCGCGCGCCGACGGCGGGGGCGCGTCGAGCGCGACCTCGGATTCGATGAACGTGAGCAGCAGGTCGTAGCGCGAGAACGCGCCCCCCGCGTCGGCGGGATCCACGGGGTACCAGGCGTCCACGCTGAGGGCGCGGCCGTCGTCGCGCGTGGGATCCACGGCCTCGAAGGTCGAGCGCCCCACCGCCCAGGGTCCCAGGGCGTCGGGCGCCGGCGCCCGCCTGCGGCTCGCGGCGGCGAGCGGATCGGGTGCGACGACGAGAACGGCGAGACCGAGCACGACCCCGAGCGAGCGAGAAGGGAATCGCAGCATGGGGGGCCTCCGCGTCGTCTACGCCGGGTAGTAGCGGCTGATCGTGTCGATCACGCAGCCGGGCTTGTCGCTGCCTTCGATCTCCACCGTGACGCGCAGCTTCGCCTGGACGGCGCCGTCGCGCGTCTCCTCCACCTCGAGGAGCTCCGCGCCCGCGCGCACCTTCGCGCCGACGGGGACGGGGGCGGGAAAGCGCAGGCGGTCGGCGCCGTAGTTGATCCCCATGGCGATGCCGCGCACCTGCACGATCTGGGGCAGGAAGAAGTTCACGAGCGACTGCGTGAGATAGCCGTGGGCGATCGTCTTCCCGAAGGGTCCGCGCTTCGCGCGCTCGGGGTCCACGTGGATCCACTGGTGGTCGCCCGTCGCCTGGGCGAACTGGTCGATGCGCTCCTGCGTGATCTCGAGCCAGTCGCTGTGGCCGAGGTGGCGCCCGACGGCGCCCTTCAGCTCCTGCGGGTTCTGGAACACCGTGGCCATGGCGCCGGCCCTCCCCTCTCACGGATGCTGACTGCTCACGGAGACGACCTCGCCCGTCAGGTACGAGGCGTAGTCGCTCGCGAGGAACACGATCACGTTCGCCACCTCCCAGGGCTCGGCGGCGCGGCCGAAGGCCTCGCGCGCGGTGAGCTCGTCGAGGAGGCCGGGCGGCGTCACCTTCGCGAGGTGCTCGTGCATGGCGAGGCTCGGGGCCACCGCGTTCACGCGCACGCCGGCCTCCGCCGCCTCGAGCGCCGCGCAGCGCGTGAGCGCCATGACGCCTGCCTTGGCCGCAGCGTAGTGCGCCTGACCCGCCTGGGCGCGCCAGCCGAGCACCGAGGCGTTGTTCACGATCGCGCCCGAGCGACGCTCGAGCATGTGGGGGAGCACGGCGCGCGTCACGCGGAAGGTGCCCGTGAGCGTCACGTCGAGCACCTGGTGCCACTGCTCGTCCGTCATCTCGACGATCGGCGCGAAGCCGCCGAGGCCCGCGTTGTTCACGAGGACGTCGATCCGGCCGAGCTCGGCGATCGCGCCCGCAACGAGCGCGCGCACGTCGGCCTCCTTCGTCACGTCGCAGGGCTGCGCCGGCGTGCGGCGTCCGCTGAGCTTCGCGAGCTCGGCCGCGGCCTCGCCGAGACGGCGCTCGTGGCGGTCGGAGAGCATCACGAGGGCGCCTTCCTCGGCGCAGCGGCGCGCGGTGGCAAAGCCGATGCCGGTGCCCGCGGCGGCGGTCACGAGCACCGTCTTGCCCTCGAGGAGGCGGCGACCCGGCGGCTGCGCGGGCGTGCTCACGCGCGCGCCTCGCGCGGGAGCCCCAGGGCGCGCTCGGCGATCAGGTTCTTCTGGATCTCGTTCGAGCCCGCGTAGATCGTGTCGGAGCGGGTGAAGAGGAAGAGGCGCTGGAGGGGCGTGAGCTCGTAGGGCGCGCCGGCCAGCACCTGGGACTCGGGACCGAGCACGTCCATGGCGAGCTCGCCGAGGCTCCGGTGCCAGGTGGCCCAGTAGAGCTTCGTGATCATGGCCTCGCGCCGCAGCTCGGGCCGCTCCGCGTGGGAGAGGGTGCGGAGCGCGTTCACGCGCATGATCTCGAGGCCGATCCACGCATTCGCGATGCGCTCGCGCAGCACGGGGTCCTTCGCCCGGCCGTTGTGCTTCGCTAGCTCGATCACGCGGGCCAGCTCGTTCCGGAAGTGGAGCTGCTGGCCGAGCGTGGACGCCCCGCGCTCGAAGGCGAGCGTCCCCATCGCCACCTTCCAGCCCTCTCCCGGCTGGCCGACCACGTGCCCGGCGGCCGTGCGCGCGCCGTCGAAGAAGACCTCGCTGAACTCGGAATCCCCCGTGATCTGGAGGATGGGCCGGATCTCGATCCCCGGCTGGCGCATGGGCACGAGGAGGTACGAGAGACCCCGGTGCTTCGGCGCGGCGGGGTCGCTGCGGCAGAGCACGAAGCACCAGTCCGCGAATTCGGCCCAGGAGGTCCAGACCTTCTGGCCGTGCAGCACCCACGCGTCGCCTTCGAGGCGCGCGCGCGTCTGCACGTTCGCGAGGTCGGAGCCCGCGTTCGGCTCGGAGTAGCCCTGGCACCAGATCTCCTCGCCGCGCACGATGGGAGGCAGGAAGCGGCGCTTCTGCTCCTCGCTCCCGAAGGCGATCAGCGTGGGACCGAGGAGCCCTTCGCCGATGTGGCCGAGGCGGCCGGGGCCCTCGGCGCGCGCGTACTCCTCGTGGAAGATCACCTGCTGCACGAGGGGAAGCGCGCGCCCGCCGTGCTCCGTCGGCCAGCCCAGGCAGGTCCAGCCCGACGCGCCGAGGTGGCGCTCCCAGCGCTTGCGCTCCTCGACGAACGCGTTCTCGTCGCCGGGGCCGCCGCGGCCGCGCAGGATCGCGAACTCGCTCGCGAGATTCGTGGCGAGCCAAGCGGCTGCCTCGCGGCGGAAGGCCTCGTCCAGGTCGCTGAAGCGGAGCTGCATGGGGGTTCGGCGCTCGTCCCGATTCTCGATCGCGCACCGATGCTAGGGTAGGATGGCGCGCGCATGCAAGATTCGAGCGATCCCGCGCAGGCGCGCACCACCCCCGAGTGTCTCGCCCGGGCTGCGGCGCGCCACGGCTTTGCCTGCGCGATCCAAGACGGCTCCGTGTACCTCTCCTTCGCCGCGCTCGAGGCCGAGGTCCTGCGCGCGGCGCGCGCGTTCCTCGCCGCGGGCGTCGTGCGGGGCGACCGCGTGGCGATCTGGGCGCCGAACCTGTGGGAATGGATCGTCGCGGCGCTCGGCCTCCAGTCCGCGGGCGCGGTCCTGGTGCCCCTCAACACACGCTTCAAGGCGGCGGAGGCGGGCTTCGTCCTGGGGCGCAGCCGTGCGCGGATCCTCATCACCGTGGCCGACTTCCTGGGCGTGAACTACGCGGAGTCGCTCGCCGGCGAGGAGCTCCCGGACCTCGAGCGGACCATCGTCCTGCGCGGCACGGCGCGCGGCGGCCTCCCGTGGAACGACTTCCTCGCGCACGGCGCGAGCGTTCCCGAGTCGGAGGCTCGCGCGCGCACGGCGTCGATTTCACCCGACGACCTCTCGGACCTCCTGTTCACCTCGGGCACGACCGGCCATCCGAAGGGCGTCATGACCACGCACGGCCAGAACCTGCGCGCCTTCGCGGCGTGGAGCGAGGTCGTGGGCCTGCGCGCTGGCGACCGCTACCTGGTCGTGAACCCCTTCTTCCACGCCTTCGGCTACAAGGCGGGCTGGCTGGCATCGCTCATGCGCGGTGCGACGGTCCTGCCCCACGCGGTCTTCGACGTCCCCGCGGTGCTGGAGCGCGTGGCGCGCGAGCGCGTCTCGGTGCTCCCCGGCCCCCCCACGCTGTATCAGTCGTTCCTCGCGCACCCGGACCGCGCGAGGTTCGACCTCACGAGCCTCCGCCTCGCCGTGACGGGGGCCGCGGCCATTCCCGTCGATCTCGTGCGCCGCATGAAGACCGATCTCGGCTTCGAGACCGTGATCACGGGCTACGGCCTCACCGAATGCTGCGGGATCGTCTCCATGTGCCGCTTCGACGACGACCCGGAGACGATCGTCACGACCTCGGGCCGCGCGATCCCCGGCGTCGAGGTGCGCTGCGTGGACGCCGACGGCAAGGAGGTCCCGCGCGGCCAGCCCGGCGAGGTCGTGGTGCGCGGCTACAACGTGATGCGCGGCTACTTCGAAGATGAAGCGGAGACGCGCAAGACGATCGACGCCGACGGCTGGCTCCACACGGGCGACGTGGCCGTGATGGACGAGCGCGGCTACCTGCGCATCACCGACCGCATCAAGGACCTGTTCATCACGGGCGGCTTCAACTGCTACCCGGCGGAGATCGAGAACCTCATGTACCGCCACGGCGGGATCGCCCAGGTCGCCGTGGTGGGCATCCCCGACGAGCGCCTGGGGGAGGTGGGGATGGCGTTCGTCGTTCCCGCGCCGGGCGCCACGCTCACGCCCGATTCGCTCGTCGCGTGGTGCCGCGAGAACATGGCGAACTACAAGGTGCCGCGGCGGGTCGAGATCGTGGCTTCACTGCCCGTCAACGCCGCTGGGAAGGTGATGAAGTTCGCGCTGCGGGAACGGGTGCTCCGCGCACGGCTATGACCGCGCGATCCCGCGCAGCGCGAGCTCCACGATGGGCTCGACGATCTCCGGCTTGAGCTTCGCCCCCGAGAAGAAGAGGCGGACCGCGATCGGTCCCACGACGAGGTCCGCGGCGAGATCGAGGTCGAGGTCCGGGGGGAGCTCGCCGCGGGCGACGGCTCGCTCGAACGCGCGCCGGAGCGGCTGGCGCCGGTCGCGCATGAGGGGCTCGAAGAGCTTCGCGAGCTCGGGATCGTGGGCGCGCTCGCCGGCGAGGCTCGGCAGCACCGCGCCGAGAGGCGTCGAGCGGAAGAGGTGGAGGTAGTTGCGCAGCATGAGCTTGAGATCCCCGGCGAGGCTGCCCGTGTCGGCATCCTCGAGGGCGGGGAGCCGGCCGAAGGCCTCCACCACGAGCGGGAGCTTCGAGGTCCAGCGCCGG
>DASRUS010000211.1:0-7599 GCA_035687825.1 Myxococcota bacterium
GAGCACGGGCCCGAGCTCACGCACGATGGCGAGGCCCACGATGCTCCCCACGTAGGGCTTCGCGCCGAAGCGGGTGAGCGCGAAGGCGGTCTGGAGCGCGAGCACCATGCCCGTGAAGAGCGCGGTGATCGCGACGATGGGGGTGGAGCGCACGGCGATGCTCTCGAACTGGACCAGCACCTCGTGCGCCGGGAAGCGGCGCCGCAGCGCAGAGCGGGCCGTGCGCCCGACGAGACGCGCGAACTCGCCGGCGCTCGAGAGCGTTGCGAGCGCGCGCTCGCCGAGCGCCGAGACGCCGCGCCCCACGGCGAGCTCCGGAGTCAAGGCGCGCCTCCGAGCTCGGTTGGCGCGGCCGCGGGCAGGCGGAAGCTCCCCCGCCAGCGGTCGAAGCCCTGCGCGGCGGTCGCCGCGCCGGGCGGGGCGACGAGCACGAAGTCGTAAACGCAGTCGTCCGCCACCACGCTCACCGCCTCGATCTCGCGCTCCGCGCCGCCGACGCGCGTGCGCCAGGTCTGGGACCAGCCGCGGCGTCCGTCCACGCGCACCTCCCCCTCGCGCACGAGGGTCCGCTCCGGGAGCCCGATGGCGAGGTGGCGCACCAGCACGCGCGGCTCCGCGGGCGCGATCCCGCAGCGCGAGGCGAGGCTCATCCACGCGCCCTCGGGCCCACGGAAGGAGAGCTCGGCGCCGTCCACGCTCGCGCGCGACCAGGCCGGGTCGGGCGCGTCGATGCGCCAGCCGCGCGTCGCGTGCGCGAAGCCCCCGCCGTCGGGCACCACGGCGGGCGAGGCGCAGGCGGAGCCGTGCAGCGACACGGCGAGCAGGGCCGAGATCGAAGCCACACGCACGAGCCCGCGCCTCCCCCCGACTCCCATCGGGGCGAGCCTACCGGATTCCCGGGTCGCCCTCCCGGAGAGCCTCCGCTGGATCCCGGCCGACTTGACGAGCCGCGGGGCCATCGGTACCCCGCCCCCATGTCCGCCCCGACCTCCCTCGTGCTGGCGAGCGCCTCGCCGCGCCGGCGCGAGCTCCTCGCGCGCGCGGGCGTCCGCTTCGAGGTGCTCCCGGCCGGGATCGACGAGAACGTGCGCCCGGGCGAGTCGCCGGCGCAGCTCGCGGGGCGCCTCGCCCGGGAGAAGGCCCTCGCCGTGGCGAGCCTCGTGGGACCCGACCCCGCCCGCTTCGTGCTGGGCGCCGACACGATCGTGGTCCTCGGCGAGAGCGTGCTCGGCAAGCCCCGCGACCCGCACGACGCGGAGGCCATGCTCTCCCGCCTCGTGGGCCGCACGCACCGAGTGATCACGGCGGTGGTCGTGGCGCGCAGTTACGACCTCGGCTGGCGGGCGTGCACGGTGGAGAGCCGCGTGCGCATGCGCCCCGCCGAGCTCGAAGAGATCCGCGCCTACGTGGCGACGGGCGAGCCGCTCGACAAGGCCGGCGCCTACGCCGTCCAGGGTCGCGGCCGGCGCTTCGTGGCCGAGATCGCGGGAAGCGAATCCAACGTGATCGGCCTGCCCCTCGACGAGACCCTCGACCTCCTGCGCGAGGCGGGGGCGTCCCCGGGCCCCGCCTGAGCGCGGCCGGCCCGGCGGCGCGCCTGCGCGAGGTCGAAGCGCGCATCGCGCGCGCGGCGCGCCGCGCCGGCCGCGATCCCGCGTCGGTGGAGCTCGTCGGGATCGCGAAGCGGAAGTCCGCCGCGGCGGTCGCCGAGGCGGTGCGCGCCGGCCTGCGCCGCGTCGGCGAGAGCTACGTGCAGGAGGCAGCGCGCAAGCTCCCCGAGCTCGAGGCGCTCCTCGCGGAGTCGGGGACCGCCCCGCCCCGCCGCCATTTCGTCGGCCGGCTCCAGCGCAACAAGGCCCGCGACGCGCTGCGGCTCTTCGACGTGATCGAATCCGTGGACCGGCTCGATCTCGCGCTCGAGCTCGAGCGCCGGGCGGCAGCGACCTCGCGCACGCTCGATGCGCTCCTCCAGGTGGACCTCGCGGGGGAGCCGAGCAAGGGCGGCGTCGCCCCGGGCGAGCTCGCGCGCCTCCTCGACGCGTGCGGGAAGCTCGAGCGCCTGCGCGTGCGCGGGCTCATGGCGATCCCCCCCGCGAGCGACGACCCCGAGCGCAGCCGCCCATGGTTCGCGAAGCTGCGCGAGCTGCGCGACGCGCTCGGCGCGGGCGGCGCGGAGCTGCGCGAGCTATCGATGGGCATGTCGGCGGACTTCGAGATCGCGATCGAGGAGGGCGCCACCTGGGTGCGGGTGGGGACCGCCCTCTTCGGACCGAGGGAGGCAGCATGAGCGCGGACCTCGCGGGCCAGCGCGTCGGCTTCCTCGGCGCCGGCGCCATGGCCCAGGCGCTCGCCACGGGCCTCGTGCGCGCCGGGGTGCCCGCCGGGCAGATGGTCGCCTCGGATCCCGAGCCCGCGCGGCGCGCCGCCCTCGCCGCCGGTCCCGGCGTCCGCGCCGTGGCGGACAACGCCGAGGTCGTGGAGGCGAGCGACCTGGTGGTCCTCGCCGTGAAGCCGGGCGTGGTCGGCTCCGCCCTGCGCGCCCTCGAGGTCCTCCCCGCCGCCGCGCGGCTGCGGCCGCTCTGGGTCTCCATCGCGGCGGGCGTGGCGCTCGCGACGCTCGAAGAGCGGCTGCCCCGAGGCGCACGCGTCGTGCGCGCGATGCCCAACACGCCGTCCCTGGTGGGCGCCGGCGCGACGGCCTTCGTCGCGAACGCGAGCGCGAGCGAAGCCGACCGCCGCCTCGCGCGCGCTCTCTTCGAGAGCGTGGGCATCGTCTGGGAGGCGCCGTCGGAGGACCTCCTCGACGCGGTCACCGGCCTCTCGGGGAGCGGTCCCGCCTACGTGTGCGTGTTCCTCGAGGCCCTGGCCGACGCGGGCGTCCGCATGGGGCTTCCCCGGGAGGCCGCCTACGCGCTCTCGTTCCAGACCGTGCTCGGGACCGCGCGCCTCGCCCAGGAGACGGGCCGCCATCCTGCGGACCTGAAGGACCAGGTCACCTCGCCCGGAGGCACCACGATCGCGGGCCTGGAGCGGCTCGAGGCGGGGGGGCTGCGGGCGGCGGTCCACGCCGCCGTGGCGGCGGCCACCGAGCGCTCTCGGGAGCTCGGAAAGAAGCGCTAATCTGATGGGTTGGATGCCCCTTCCAAGTTTTCGCTCGAACGCGCTCGGACGCGCTCGGACGCGAGGAGGATCTCGCATGCGCCTCACGCTCCTGGACATCCAGAACCACCGCTTCCGGCGGCGGCTGCGCGGCTACGACCCGGACGAGGTGGACGCCTTCATCGAGATGATCGCGGGCGACTACGAGTCCCTCGGCCGCGAGGCCGAGCAGCTCCGCGATCGCGTGCGGGGGCTCGATGCTCGGGTGGGGGTGCTCTCGGCCAACGAGAAGCTGCTCCAGGACACGCTCGTGACGGCGCAGGCGCTCTCCGAGGATCTCAAGCGCACGGCGCTCAAGGAGTCGGAGATCCTGCTCGCCCAGGCGGAGGTGAAGGCCGAGAAGGTGCTCGACGCCGCGCACCGCCGCGTGGCGAAGCTCGCCGAGGACATCCGGGAGATGAAGATCCTGCGCACGCGGCTCGGCGCGGCCGTGCGCACGACCATCGAGACCCACCTCGCCATGCTCGAGACCCTGGCCAGCTCGGACGCCGAGGATCCGATCCTCGACGGCAAGGTCTCGTACCTCGCGAAGACCCGCCGCTCCGCGAGCTCCGAGGAGTCGGGCGGTTGACCGACGCGGGCCACGGGAGAGCTGGCGCCGGGCGGCACCCTTCGATAGAACCGGCGTCCGAGCCGTCCGCCAGAGGAGGCGCGTTCCCATGCCCACCTACGAGTACGAGTGCCGCGCCTGCGGCCACGAGTTCGAGCGCGAGCAGCGCATCAGAGAGGATCCCGTCAAGACCTGCCCCCGCTGCCGGAAGGGTGAGGTGCGCCGCCTCATCTCGCGCACCTCGTTCGTGCTGAAGGGCGGCGGCTGGTACTCGGACCTCTACTCGAGCAAGCCGGCCGCGAAGTCGGACGGCGACTCCGGCGAAGCGAAGCCGAGCGGCGAGAAGACCGACAAGGCCGAGAAGACAGACAAGGCCGAGAAGTCGGCGAAGACCGAGAAGACCGATAAGGCCGAGAAGCCGTCGAAGAAGCCGGGCGGCTCCCCCAAGGGCTCCAAGTCCGCCGCCTGAACGGAGCGTCCATGCCCCCCGCGACCCGCGAGACGATCGTCGTCGATGGGATCGCGCTCGCGAACACGAGGCGCGCCGCGATCGCCGAGGAGGTCGAGGCGCTCGTGAAGCGCGGGCACCGCCCGCCCTGCCTCGCCGTGGTGCTCGTGGGCGACGACCCGGCGAGCGCCTCGTACATCAAGGGGAAGCGTCGGGCGAGCGCGCGCGCGGGCATGGGATCGGTGGAGCATCGGCTCTCCTCGGAGACGTCGGAGACCGAGCTCCTCGAGCTCGTGGAGCGGCTCAACCGCGACGACGGGGTGGACGGGATCCTCGTGCAGCTGCCGCTGCCCCGGCAGATCCGGCCGAACCGCGTAGCCGCGGCGGTCGAGCCTGCGAAGGACGTGGACGGCCTCCACCCGCTGAACGCCGGGCGCCTGCTCCTGGGGGAGCCGGGGCTCTTCCCGTGCACGCCCCTCGGCATCCTCGAGGTCCTCGACCACCACCGCGTGCCCCTCGAGGGCGCGCACGCCGTGGTGGTCGGACGCAGCAACATCGTGGGCAAGCCGGTCTCGATCCTGCTCCAACGCCGCAACGCGACCGTCACCATGTGCCACTCGCGCACCCGCGACCTCCGCGCGGTCTCGCGCGAGGCCGACGTGCTCGTGGCCGCGGTGGGAAGCCCGCGGCTCGTTCGAGCGGACTGGATCCGCCCGGGGGCCGCGGTGATCGACGTGGGCGTCTCGGCCGTGGACGGCGAGCTCGTGGGTGACGTGGACTTCGAGGCCGCCCGCGGCGTCGCGGGGCTCCTGACCCCGCACCGCGGCGGCATCGGGCCCATGACGATCACGATGCTGCTGCGCAACACGCTCCAGGCCTACCGGGATCGGACCGGCCGGTGAGCCTGCGGCGCACTCCCCTCCACGAGACCCACGTCCGTCTCGGCGCGCGCCTGGTCCCCTTCGGCGGCTTCGAGATGCCGGTGCAGTACACGTCGATCCTGGACGAGCACCGCGCCGTGCGCGAGCGCGTGGGCCTCTTCGACGTCTCGCACATGGGGCAGATCCACCTGCGCGGACCCGAGGCGGTCGCGACCGCGGAGCGGCTCGTGACCTGCGAGGTCGCCTCCCTCGCCGTGGGTCGCGTGCGCTACGGGTGCCTGTGCAACGAGGCGGGCGGCGTCGTGGACGACGTGACCGTCTACCGGCTCGCCGACGACGCGCTGTTCCTGTGCGTGAACGCGTCCAACATTGCGAAGGACCGCGAGTGGATCCTCGCCCACGCGCCGCCCGGCGCCGGGGTGGAGGACCGCAGCGACGAGACAGGCCTCCTCGCCCTCCAGGGTCCGAGCGCGGCACCGCTCCTGGGCGGGCTCGCCGACGCCGCGGTCGGGGATCTGCCCCGCTTCGCGTTCCTGGAGACCAAGCTCGCCGGTCGGCCGGCCCTCGTCTCGCGCACCGGCTACACCGGCTCCGACGGCTTCGAGCTCTACGTCGCCTCGTACGACGCTGCCCCGCTCTTCGACGCCCTCCTCGACGCCGGAGGGCGCTTCGAGATCCTGCCCGCCGGGCTCGGCGCCCGCGACACGCTGCGCCTCGAGGCCGCGCTGCCCCTCTACGGCCACGAGCTCGACGACGCGACCTCGCCCCTCGAGGCGCGCCTCGACCGCTTCGTGAAGGCGGCGGGCTTCATCGGCGCGGAGGCCACCGCGCGCCGCCGTCGCGAGGGATTCGCGAAGCTCCTGGTGGGCTTCGAGCTCGTCGGGCGCGGGGTGGCCCGGGCGGGGCACGGGATCGCCGCCCGTGGCGTGCGCGTGGGCACCGTCACGTCGGGCGCACCCTCTCCCACGCTCGGAAAATCCATCGGGCTCGGCTACGTTCCGCCGCGACTCGCGGAGCCCGGCGCCGATCTCGCGATCCGCGTTCGCGAGCGCGAGATTCCGGCCCGGGTCGTCCAAACGCCGTTTGTTCCAGCTGGGGGGCCGCGCCGGACGAGGTCGCCCCGCACGTAGCGTCGCGAAGGAGGGGGGGTGGCCGAGTACGAGGTTCCCGACGAGCTCCGCTACAGCAACGAGGACGAGTGGACCCGCGTCGAGGGGGAGCGCGCCGTGGTGGGCGTCACCGACTACGCCCAGCAGCAGCTCGGCGACATCGTGTACGTGGAGCTGCCCGAGGTGGGCGCCACCGTCGAGCAAGGCGCGCCCTTCGGCGTGATCGAATCGGTCAAGGCCGTCTCGGAGCTCTACTCCCCCGTGTCGGGCAAGGTGCTCGAGATCAACGCCGAGCTCGAAGAGCACCCCGAGTGGGTGAACGACGACTGCTACGGCGATGGTTGGATGATCGCGGTGCGCGTGGAGGAGGCGGACGAGGTGGCCTCGCTCCTCGACGCCAAGGCCTACCGCAAGCACGTGCAGGACCGCACGGAATAGCGAGCCCGCGTGCGCTACATCCCCCACACGGACGCCGACGTCCGTCGCATGCTCGAGACGATCGGCGTCGACCACCTCGACGCGCTCTTCGCGTGCATCCCCGAGAAGCTGCGCCTGGCGCGGCCGCTGGACGTCCCGCGCGCGTCGAGCGAGCAGGAGGTGCTCGCGGAGCTCGGTGCGCTCGCCGCGCGCAACGCGCACACGGATCGCTTCACCTGGTTCCTCGGCGCGGGCACCTACCCGCACTTCATCCCCGCCGCGGTGGACGCGCTCGCCTCGCGCGCGGAGTTCACCACCTCGTACACGCCCTACCAGCCCGAGATCAGTCAGGGCACGCTCCAGGCGATCTTCGAGTGGCAGACCATGATCTGCGGGCTCACGGGCCTCGAGGTCGCGAACGCGTCGCTCTACGACGGCGCCTCCGCCGGCGCCGAGGCCGCCCTCATGGCCATGCGCGCGACGCGCCGCTCGAAGGTCGTGGTGGCCGCGGGCCTGCACCCGCACTACCTCGACGTGCTGCGCACGTACCTGTCGGGGCTCCCGAGCGAGATCGTGCTGGGCGCGCGCGGGAACGACGGCCGCGCCGCGTCCGTGGCGTCCCTCGTGGACGACGAGACCGCCTGCGTGATCGTGCAGCAGCCCGCCTTCCTCGGACCCGTGCAGGACCTCGCGAGGCTCTCCGGCGAAGCGCACGCGAGCGGCGCGCTGCTGGTGTCGGTCACCAGCGAGGCGCTCTCGCTCGGCCTGCTGCGCGCGCCGGGCGAGCTCGGCGCCGACATCGCCTGCGGCGAGGCCCAGAGCTTCGGCGTGCCCATGGGCTTCGGGGGGCCGCACCTGGGCTTCCTCGCGGCGCGCGCCGCCCTGCTGCGGCAGATGCCCGGTCGGCTGGTGGGCGAGACCGTGGATGCGCGCGGCCAGCGCGGCTTCGTGCTGACGCTCTCCACCCGCGAGCAGCACATCCGGCGCGAGCGCGCGACGTCCAACATTTGCACCAACCAGGGGCTGTGCCTGCTC